>CALMNY010000486.1 GCA_937872125.1 uncultured Candidatus Competibacteraceae bacterium
CAGTGGGTGGTCGAAAACCTGGGGCCGCACGTGCCGTTTCACTTCACCGCCTTCCATCCGGACTGGAAGATGCTGAATCATTCGCCGACCCCGCCCTCAACCCTGAGTCGGGCGCGGCGGATCGCCATGAAAAACGGCATCCGTTACGCTTACACCGGCAACGTCAACGACGAGAAGGGCGGCAGCACCTATTGCCATCAATGCGGGAAGAAACTGATCGGCCGTGACTGGTACACGCTGGGCGAATGGAATCTGACCGCCGACGGGTGTTGCAACGGTTGCGGCACGCCCTGCGCCGGCGTGTTCGAAGCCCAGCCGGGAACCTGGGGCGCACGCCGCCGCCCGGTGCGCCTTCGACAGTACACCGACTGATAGGCCGCCGCCTACCGGTTCCTTGCACTGAGCCGCCATGCTGAGCTACCGCCACGCTTTCCACGCCGGCAACTTCGCTGACGTGTTCAAGCACGTCTTGCTGGTCCAGCTCATCCGCGCCCTGCACCGCAAGGACAAGCCGTTTTGCGTGCTTGACACCCATGCCGGCGCGGGTCGCTACAACCTGCATTCACCCCCAGCGCAAAAGAACCGTGAATTTGCCGGCGGCATCGGCCAGTTGTGGACTGAGGCCGGGCGACTAAGTCCGGAACTGGCCGATTACGTGGCGCAGGTTCGGGCGTTCAATCCGGACAGCCAGTTGCGCGTTTACCCCGGTTCGCCGCGCATCGCCCGCGCGCTGTTGCGACCCGGCGACCGGCTGATGCTGACCGAATTGCATCCCACCGAGCACGCTGCGTTGAAAGCCGAATTCGCCAACGACCGCCAGGTTGCAGTCCACCACACCGATGGCTACGCCGCGCTCAAGGCCTTGCTGCCACCCCCGGAACGACGCGGACTGGTCTTGCTGGACCCGGCCTACGAGTTGAAGGACGAATTCGACCGGTTGCTCACCGCAGTTCAGACCCTCCACCGCCGCTGGGCTACGGGCGTCATCGCCGTCTGGTATCCGATTCTCGACCGTGCGCCCAGCCTGCGCTGGCAACAAAGCCTGCAAAAGCTGGCGATTCCGGCGATGCTGTGCGCGGAGCTGGGGCTGTATCCTTACGACGCGCCGCTCGGCTTGCACGGGACGGGTATGATCCTCATCAATCCCCCGTGGAAGCTGGATGAAACGCTGGGCCGCCTGCTGCCCGAACTACGGCAATGCCTGCGCGTCGGCGACCACGGCCAGACCCGGCTGGAATGGTTGACCCCCGCGCCCTGATCCCTATCCCCTGATGCCTGGAAACCCATGCGCTACAACACCCTGATTGATGTCAATACATTACATGCTCACCTGAACGATCCGCACTGGGTCGTGGTGGATTGCCGCTTCAACCTGATGGATGCTGAAGCGGGCCGCCGCGCCTATCGGGAAAGCCATCTACCCGGCGCCCGCTATGCCCATCTCGACGAAGACCTGTCCAGCCCCATCACCCCGACCACGGGCCGCCATCCGCTGCCCGATCCCGGTCAACTGGCGCGCAAGCTGGGTGAATGGGGCATCGGCCCCGAAACCCAGGTTGTGGCCTACGACGATATGGGCGGGATGCTGGCGGCAGCGCGGCTGTGGTGGCTGCTGCGCTGGCTGGGGCATCAGGCGGCGGCGGTGCTGAACGGCGGCTTTCCGGCCTGGCAGCGCGCTGGGTTACCGCTGACCACTGAACCGCCAACCGTACAGCCGACGGTATTCACCGGCCAACCAGATGACCGGCTGTGGTTGACCACGGCGCAGATTCTGGCGTTGCCATCGGCCAATGTGCTGCTGGACGCACGGACATCAGCGCGCTTTCGCGGCGAGATGGAGCCGATTGATCCGGTCGCTGGCCACATTCCAGGCGCGGTCAACCTGCCGACCGAGGGCCATTTGATGGCGGACGGTTATTTTCTACCCCACACCGAACTGCGGGCGCGGTTTATCGCGGCGCTGGGCGAACGGTCGCCGACCACAGTGGTGCACAGTTGCGGTTCCGGCGTGACCGCCTGCCACAATTTGCTGGCAATGGAGACTGCTGGTCTGCACGGCTCGCGGCTGTACGCTGGTTCCTGGAGCGAGTGGATCCGCGATCCTGGTCGGCCCGTCGCAACCGGTGCAGACTAAACGATCAACCGAACACCCTGCTATCCGCCGGGGTAAGCCCATTGAAAACAGGCTGAAAAATTATCATCATGGCGCGGGACGACCGGATGTGCCGTCGCACGGTCGCCAGCGCCGCTCCACCAGCGCCGGCGAACATCTGCCATCACGACCGGGAAAAAAGAATGCCAAAACGAACCACCGAGACTTTGGCCGCGCTCCTGTTCACCACCGCACTGGGAGGCTGCGCCTGGCTGCCGCCCATGGACGCCGCTGACGCTACCGACGATTCTCCACCAGCGGCTGACGCCGTTTACGTGGACTACTGGCAAACCCGCGATCCGTCCGAATATCGCCAGCGGGCGACCCGACCCGCTGTAACGCCGTCCCCGGATGTGGTGGTAGCGCAGCGACCGGCTCCTCCGGTCCAGGCCAAAAACAAGCCCGAACCCCGGATTGTGGTGACGCTCCCAGCGTCGGGGAAGCCAGTCGTTCAACCGCCCAGCGCCGGAGCGCCAGCGAAAATAGCGGTTGCCACCCCGCCAAAGGCTCACAAACCCGCACCGTCCAAAGCCAAACCCACCACCGCTCAGGCCCGCGCGAAGAGCAAAAATAAACTGGCCCCGATCAGTAAAGACCTCTGGGGTCGGATGCGGGTGCGGCTGGCGCTGGTTGATGTGGAACACCCCCGGATCACCGAGCGCATTGACCACCTGAAACGCAATCCCGGTTATCTCAATCTGTTCGCTGACCGCGCCCAACCCTACTTGTACTACATCGTCGAACATATTGACCGGAGCCGGCTGCCGATGGATCTGGCCCTGGTCCCGATGGTGGAAAGCGCGTTTCAACCCACAGCCTTCTCTCCCAAGGCCGCCGCCGGTCTCTGGCAAATCATCCCGACCACGGGCCAGGAATGGGGATTGACGCTGGCGGAAGGCTACGATGGCCGCCTCGATATTCACACCTCGACCGATGTCGCGCTGCGCTATCTGCGCTACCTGAACAAGTTGTTCAATGGTGACTGGCTGCTGGCGCTGGCGGCGTACAACGCCGGGCCGCGCGCCGTTCAGGACGCGATCAGGGCTTATAACGCCGAACCGCCCCCTGTGACCGTCGTGGAAACGCATCCCGCCATCGTTCGCGCCCTGGCGCTGGCGGCGTTTGCCCGTCGTCCGGTCGCCGCTCCCGCAGCGCCGCCGCCGCCACAATCGCTGTTCTGGAGCCTCAAGCTGCCCAGGGAAACCCAGGATTACGTGCCCCGGATCGTGGCGCTGGCGCACATCATCGCCAACCCCGGCGCGCATGGCCTGAAACTCCAGACCATCGCCAATCAACCCTATCTGTACCGGGTTGACCTCACGCCCGAAATTAAAGTATTCGACAGCATCACCGCTGCTGGCATCCCTATCGAAGACTTTTTCCGCTTCAACCCTGGGTTCAAACCCGGCGTCGAACCGCCGGCCTCCGCCTACAAGCTGCTGCTGCCCCGCGAGCAGGCCCAAACTCTGGTGGCCAATGCGCCCGGCGCTCGCCTGCTGGCTCCCACCCGGTACACCGTGCAAAAGGGCGAAACTCTGGACATGATCGCCAAGCGTCATGGCGTCCCTGCTCAGACCTTGGCGCAGTGGAATGGCCTGACCGGCAAAAACGCGCTGAAAGCCGGTCAGCAGTTGATCGTCTATCCGTCGTCGTGAGCAGGAGCGCGGGTGCGGAGCCGGTTAATTATTCCCGCCATGCGGTGTGTCAGACTGGGGAGCGGGCTGCGGCGGAATGCGAAAAGGATGCGCGGCCTTGAACTCCTTGACCCGCCGCTCCACCTCCTCGAGCTGGGCCGGGGTCATTTTTTTGGCGACATCCTGTTTGGCCTGCGGCGCCTGGCTGTCGCCCTGGGCATCCGCCAGCGCATACCAGAAATAGGCTTGCGCGTAATCCGGCGGCACGCCTTGCCCTTCCTCATACATGATGGCCAGATTGACCTGCGCCTGCGGTAACCCCTGCTCCGCCGCTTTCCGATACCATTGCATCGCCAGGGCGTTGTCCTGCGGCACGCCCTTGCCCTGGTCGTACAGCACGCCCAGATTGAATTGCGCGAAGGGAACCCCTTTTTCAGCCAGCGGCCGGACGGTAGCGACCTCGGCGGCGTAATCGCCGCGCTCGTGGGCGTTCCTGGCCCGATCCCAGTCGCCTTCGGCCGCCCAGACCGGAGCGGTCGTCAACAGGCAGCCCGCCAACAGCAGAAAAAACAGTTTGTTCATGGCTTGGTTACTCAGTTATGGTCAACGATGCAGTGATCACTTTGCCCAGTTTAGCATTCCCCCGCCGGTTGCCGCTGGATTAACCCGCGCGTAGATCTGACGGGAATTTTTATCTGGGCGCGCACTCCTTGTGTTTTAATGGCATCCAGGTTTTGCTTGTACACTGACAATATCCGTCCATGACCCGGATGGCGCCGCCGTGGTTCTACTACCCTTCAAACCCCGCGACATCCCCAACCTGATTACCAGCCTGCGCATCCTGCTGGTGGCGCCCTTCCTGTGGCTGCTGCTGGAGGAACGCTA
>CALMNY010000487.1 GCA_937872125.1 uncultured Candidatus Competibacteraceae bacterium
GTTTGAACTCCGCCACGGAGGACGGTCGCTGGTCCGGTTCCACCGCCAGGGCGCGTAGTAGGGCCGCGTCCAGCGCCAGCGGCAGGTCAGGGACCCAGTGCCGGGCCGATTGCAGCGGGTCCGGCTGTTGCAGCAGCACGGCCTGCTTGCGCTCCAGCGCCGACGGCAGCCGCTGCGCCGTCAGCATGAAGTACAACGTCGCCGCCGCGCCGTAAATGTCGGTCCACGGTCCCTGCCGGTTCAGGTGGCCTTGCAGGTATTGCTCGTAGGGCGCGTAGCCTTCGGAAAAGATCAGCAGGCTGCGGGTGTGGGTGCCGGTCACTTGCCGCGCCGAACCGAAATCCAGCACGATCAGTTCATCGTCCGGCGTCAGGTACAGGTTGCCCGGCTTCAGGTCCCGGTGCATGAACCCGGCCTGATGGACTTTCTGCAGGCCATCCAGCACCGGCAGCAGCAGCTTGAGCGCCCGCCGCCACGGCATCTGGACGCCGGCCTGGCCCTTGGGTGGTTTCAGATGCCGGGCCAGGTCCTCGCCTTCGTAGTAGTCCATCACCAGATAGGCGGTGGCGTTCAGCTCGAAGTAGTTCAACACCCGCACCAGATGCGGATGGCGCAACTGCGCAATGGTTTGCGCTTCCTGCAGGAAGGTGCGCAGCCCGTAGTGGAACAGCTCTTCGTGGTCCTGGGCGTTGAGCACCACGGTCTTGTGGTCGGTCGAGCGCCCGACCAGATCGCTCGGGTAGTATTCCTTGATCGCCACCTTCATCTTGAGGGTGACGTCGAACCCGCGATAGGTGATCCCGAACCCGCCCTGGCCCAGTTTTTCCCCGACGATGTAGCCCTTCAGTTGGGTCCCAACCGGCAGCAGCGCCGTAGAACGCCCTTCCATACTGGCGCGGTAATGGCAAATCGGGCACACGCCAGCGGCATCCCACTGCTGCGGATGAAAACAGCCTGGACAGGTCACCTCGACGGCTTGGGTGCGGGTTTCTTCTGATGGCGCAGTCATGCCAAACGCTCTCCCTCGACAAATCAGGTATTACAGTTATCGCGTTGGGGAGATAGGATAGCGCGGTTTGCCGGCGATCTTCGATCAGAGCGGGTCTTCTCGCAACTGGCTCCCACGCTGAAGCATGGGAGCCAGACCAGCCAGACCAAAGCGGGTCCCGGTTGCCGGCAATCACCGAACTTCACTGCGCCACGATTCGTCCTTCGACGCGCCGAACCACCGGCGATCTGGTGTTGAATTCCTCCACCAGCAGGTCCAATTCCAGCACTCCGGTGTCGCGGCAATAACCATTGGGCCGGGCGCAGGCGTCCTTGAGCAGGGTATAGGCATCGCCACCACTGACCATGAAGCTGTTAACGCCGACCCGATAAGTCGCGGCCAAATCCACCGGGACGCCGTTCACGGTCAACGCCGTGACTCGGCCCCCTGAGCGCAACGCCGCCGGACAGGACACCGTCGCGCAGTAAACCAGCTTCAGGCCGGCCACCTGCGGGAACGCGCCCTCCCCTGGCCGGGACAGGCCATGATCCAGCGCCGCGATCAGTTCCTCGCCCTTGAGGTCCACCGCCGCCAGGGTATTGCCAAACGGCAGCACCGCCAGAGCATTTTCAAAGGTCAATTCGCCGGCGCTCAGGCTGGCGCGGATGCCGCCGCTGTTAAAGATGGCCGCCACCGCCTGATCCGATTTGGACGCCGCCGCCCGCAAGACATCGGCGATCAGATTGCCCAGCGGCATCTCCTGGGTGCGCAGGCCAGGCTCCCGGTTGCCATCGAAAAACATCCCGGCCTGCCCGATCACTACGTTGGCAAACCGGTCCACCGGCGCGCGGTAGGCCGCAACCTGCGCCTTGACCCCGGGATCCTCCGGCGCAACCTGCTGGCTACAGTCCACCACGCCGCGCACGAACGCGCAGCCGCGCACGAAGATCGGCTTGGCCTCCCAACGTTCGATCACCCCGCGCGCATCGAACGCTACTTTTAATTGCCCCAGCCAGCGGCCCCATTCATAGCTGCTGACTACCAGCACCGGCGCACCGTCGGCGGCAGTCGCCACGGTCGGATACGGTCCCTTCACCAGAGCGCCCTGGCCAGGTGCAACCGCTTCTACCGCCGCCGGGTCACCAAGCAGCGCGTGATCGTGACCGGCGATAATGATGTCTACGCCTTTCAGGCGTGGCGCTTGCGCCAAGTCCACCGGATAGCCGGAATGGGATAACAGGATGATTTTGTTGATCCCCGCCGCCGTCAAACGGTTAGCCTCTTGCTGGACGCTCGCCCCGTAGTCGAGAAAACGAACGTTCGGGCCGGGGCTGGAAATCGCCGGAACATCCTGGGTTACGACGCCGAGAATCCCGAATCGCTCGCCACCGCGCTCCAACACCGTGCTGCGTGTGAACAAGCCCCGCAGCGCTGGTTCAGCAGTGACATCAACGTTAGTGGCGACGATGGGGGGGCGCAGCTTTTCGGTGGGATAGGAAGCGCCAGCGATGATCACCGGCTCGCCGCGCAATGCCCGGCCCAGTTCCGCCGGCCCCAGATCGAACTCATGATTGCCCAGGGTAGTCGCGTCATAGCCCAAGGCGTTGAGCGCCATGATTTCCGCCGAGCCTTTCCAGGCGTTGTAGAAGATCGTGCCCTGAAAATTGTCGCCGGCATCCAGCAACAACACGTTCGGTTCGCTGGCCCGGATCTGGTCAATCAGCGTCTTGCGGCGGGCGACGCCGCCCTGCTGCGGCCCCTGGTTGCCGGCGCTCAGTTCCTGATCGCGCGGAAACGGCTCCAGATGACTGTGGGTGTCGTTGGTGTGCAACAGGGTCACGGTAATAGGCCGCGAGGACGGCGAATCGCTGGAACCGGCGCAGCCACTGAAACCCAAGAGGCTCAGCGTCGCCAGCACGGCCCAAACAACCGGGTTTTGACGCATGTTCGTGCTCCCGTGGTTCATGCGGATTTGATCTGCCCAAGCCGGATGATCGCGGTTAAGATAGCATTCTTCCGGTTTTCCGGCTTTTCAGGGGATTACTCATGACGTTCGTCGTTACTGAAAATTGCATTAAATGTAAATATACCGACTGCGTGGAAGTGTGCCCGGTAGACTGTTTCCACGAGGGGCCGAATTTCCTGGTCATTGATCCCGACGAGTGCATTGATTGCACGCTGTGCGAGCCGGAATGTCCGGCCAACGCGATTTTCGCCGAGGACGACGTGCCGGCCAACCAGCGCCAGTTTCTGGCCTTGAACGCCGAACTGGCCAAGCAATGGCCGGTGATCGCCGCCAAGAAAGACGCGCCGCCCGACGCTGACGACTGGGACGGCAAGCCCAACAAGCTGCAGTATCTGCAACGCTAACCCGGTCGTTTCCCAGCCCACCCATTGAACATGCGGCCCACGCCGCCATTTCCGGGTCATCGCCGACTGTTCCGCCGCCCGGCGCGGCCTTTGTGGATTTTTGATAATGAGCGAATCGCCCTACGTTTTTGATGTTAATCAACAAAACTTTGCCGCGGTGGTGGAAAACTCCCAGCGCGTGCCGGTGCTGGTGGATTTCTGGGCCGACTGGTGCCAGCCCTGCAAGACGCTGACCCCTCTGCTGACCAAACTGGCGCAGGAATACCGGGGCGGTTTCATTCTCGCCAAGGTCAACGCCGACGCCGAGCAGGGATTAGCGGGCCATTTCCGGGTGCGCAGCCTGCCGACGGTGATGGTGGTTTGGCAGGGCCAGATCGTGGAGCAACTGGTCGGGGTGCAGCCGGAATCGGCTTACCGCGCAGTGATTGATCAGTTGCGCGCCAGTCCGACGGATCAGATTCTGGAACAGGTGGATGCACTTTGGCAGCATGGCCGGCAAAAGCAGGCCATTGAACTGTTGCGTGAGGCGCTGCAACACGAGCCGGATCGCGTTGAGTTCAAAGTGGCGCTGGCCGACAAGCTCATGCAACTGGATCGCGGCGAAGAGGCGCGGACGCTGTTGCAGAG
>CALMNY010000488.1 GCA_937872125.1 uncultured Candidatus Competibacteraceae bacterium
TCGCCGGTTCTTCCTGGAAGGGAGCGGGTTGTGCGGTCGCCGGTTCTTCCTGGAAGGGAGCGGGTTGTGCGGTCGCCGGTTCTTCCTGGAACTGGATCGGTTGTCTGGCCTGATGAACGGGTTCCACTGGCGCCGGAGATTCGCCAGCCGGTAGTGGCGTTTCAGGTCGGGTTGTCGGCGCCGGTTCGTGCGCTGTGGTTTCCACCGCGGCCGGCAGTGCGCCACCCGTGGGGGATGCCGCCGGCGCCGCCGGCAAGGTTTCGGCGGCGGGTGGCGGCGGAGGGGCAGTGGTGGCGGACGGTTCGGTTGTTGGGGGCGCAGGATGAGCGATGGATGAGGGTGGCCCGCGCTGATCCAGGGCAGGCGCTGGCGGCGGCGCGGTGGGTCCCCACCACAGCCACGCGCCCAGGGCTACTGCCCCGACTACCCCAGCGGCGCCGGCCAGGATAGCCACCGGGACCCGGCGCGAAGGAGGATTAACGGGCGCTGGCGGTGTCGCCAACACCTCCCGTCGTCCGGCGGGAGGTTGGGGGGATTCAATCTCAGGGTGGGACGGGGCGACTGCGGGCTGGACGGTTTCAGGCCACTCTGCGTCGGTCTCGCCTTTCACGGTTAACTCGGGTGGCTGCTGCCGGGTGACCGTCCGCACCGGGGTTTCCTGAACCGCTTTGCCGGTTTTGGGCGCCGGCGCCATGATTACGGTCTCGTCGCTTTCCTCGTCCCGGGAACCGGCGAGCGCCGCCTGCATTTCCGTAACATCACGAAAGCGCATTTCCGGCCGCACCGCCAGCACCCGGTCAATGGCGTGCAGCAGATTGGTGCTGTAGCGGCCATGGCCCACCATTACTGCCGGTTCCAGGTGGTCATCCAGCAACCGGTCGGCGGCTTCCGCTGGCGTGTGGCCGGTCACACAGCGATAGAGCACGGCGCCCAGAGCGTAGAGATCGGTCCAGGTGCCATAGCGGTCGTTGCGGGTGGTGTACTGCTCCGGCGGTGAATAACCCGGCGTCACCAGGCTGGTCACGTTCTGACTGTGGCGACTGATCGCTGCCCGGGCTGCGCCGAAATCAATCAGCATGACCCGGTGATCGCGGGCGCGAACGTATAAATTGGCGGGCTTGATGTCGCGGTGCAGGTAGCCTTGCTCGTGCACGGCCTGCAGCGCCGGCAGCACATCCTCCAGCAAACCGCGCACCTCTTCCTCGTGGAGCGTTCCGGTCTCGTCCAGAATCGTGCTCAGGGGTTCGCCTTCCTCGTATTCCATGACGATGTAGGCGGTGCCGTTGGCGCGGAAATAGCGTTTGACCCGCACCACGTAGGGGTGCTGAATCCGGGCCAGCACCCGCGCTTCGTCAAGGAAACGCTCCAGCCCCCATTCGTAGTCGGAGGTCTGCGCGCCGTTGATACTGGACAGCCCCTGGGTATTGGCGTGGACCGTCACGCCATCGGCATCGCGGAAGGACCATTCGACCGGAAAATACTCCTTGATGGCGACCCAGGCGTCCAGATGCGTGTCCAGCGCCTTGTAGGTGACGCCGAATCCACCGGCTCCCAGAATGGCGTCGATGCGGTATTCGTCCAGCACATAGCCCGATGGCAGGGCGTTGGTCCGGTGCGCGCCGCTCTTGTGTGGCTTAGACGGTTGCTGGGTAGTATTGGTGCTCATAACAGGGAACCGGGTGGCGTAAAACAGGCGGTTAGAAATCCGCGCTGCGAGGCGTGCGCGGGAACGGGATGACATCCCGGATGTTGGTCATGCCGGTCACATAACTGACTGTGCGCTCGAACCCCAGTCCGAATCCGGCATGTGGCGCACTGCCATAGCGGCGCAGATCCCGGTACCAAGTATAAGCGGTTTTGTTCATGCCCAATTCATCCAGGCGCGCATCCAGCACCTCCAGCCGCTTCGCGCGGTCTACGCTCTGGTCCTTGCCCGGCGAAGGGTAGAGGGTGATAAACGACAGGCCGGCCTTGGAATCGCGGCGGGTGCGCACCCAGCCCTGCACCGTGACCTGGCGGCCTGGGGGGAGGGCGCCGCCCAGCATGGCGGCGATGGAGTGAACGGGCATCGAAGGATCTGTCTTAAAGAGGTTGGCCGTATTTTTGCGAGTAATGCGCCCTGGCCTGCCCCATCCAGTCTTCGCGGCGGATGCGGCCAGCAAACTTGATAACGGCTTCGATCCGTTCGATATCGGCGTCACTTAGTGTGGCCAGATCCCGGAAACTGGCGATGCCGCAGGCATGCAGCTTCTTTTCCAGGGCTGGGCCAATCCCGTTGATCAGTTTGAGATCGTCGGGCGTTTCCGCACGAGGAGGCGGTTCAGGGGCGGGCGGCGGGGCAGGCGCAACTGCGGGCGGCGCCATTGTGACCGGTAGTTCTACGGCAACGGACGGTTCCGCCACGACGATTTCCACAGGTTCCATCGCCGCCGGGGGTTCGGTGGAGGTAGATGTGGCGGTGGGAGATTCTGCCGCCGCCACCGGGGCGGCCGCCGGGGCGGATTCTGCATTGGCCTGATCCGGCTGAGCAAACCCACCATGGCGCAGGACCGCAAAGTAATCGTTCCACCACTGATTCTGGGTTTGGATCCAGCGTTGCAATACTTCTTCCATCTGCCGCACCCACGACGCCATCATTTCCGGGGTTCCCTTTTCCTGGGCGACTCGTCGCACCCATTCCTCCACCCAGGCCGCCTCCTGTTCCAGCGACCGCCGGACCGCCGCTTCCCAACTGGTCAAGTTTTTCAGATAGGTTTCCCGCCAGGCCTCGATGCCGGTTGGCGGCTGCAATGGTATGGCCGCACAGAGACTTTCCCACAAACGCTTCTGGGCGTCGGTCCAGGTTTTGAGAATTTCTTCATGAATCCACGGTTTCATGGTTGGTTACCCTCACAATCAATGATTCGGCCGCTGGCTCCGAGCCATTGCCCGAATCGCGCACGGCGCCACGTCTTGTCATTTTAGGCGATCTTGGGGCGGAGCGCCGGTTAAAACCAACCCGGTTGCGGGCGGGTTGCAATCCAGGGCAAGCCGCGCCGCCCCGATGCGCGCCCGCCGGCTTGCTATAATCCCCGGCCTTACCACCGCTGCGTGCGGTGGGGTTTCCTCCATCAGCAACTGTCTGGACACATTCATCATGGCGTTTTGGCAACGTCTGCGGGAAGACGTTTATTCCGTATTCGACCGCGATCCGGCGGCGCGCACGGTATTTGAGGTTCTCACCGCCTATCCGGGCATTCATGCGCTCCTGTTCCATCGGCTCAACCATGCGCTGTGGACTCTGGGCCTGAAATGGCTGGCGCGTTTTCTGTCGGCTATCGCCCGTTGGTTGACCGGGATCGAGATTCATCCGGGCGCTCGAATCGGCCGGCGGTTTTTCATTGATCATGGCATGGGCGTCGTGATCGGCGAAACCGCCGAGATCGGCGACGACTGCACCCTGTATCAGGGGGTCACCCTCGGCGGCACCAGTTGGAACAAGGGCAAGCGTCATCCTACCCTCGGTAACAACGTGGTGATCGGCGCTGGCGCGAAGGTGCTGGGGCCGTTCAAGGTGGGCGATAACGCGCGTATTGGTTCCAACTCGGTCGTGATCAAGGAAGTGCCGGCTAACGCGACGGTGGTTGGCGTGCCGGGGCGAGTGGTCGAAGCGGGCGGTGCGACTGATGACGTGCGCCGGGAGATCGCGCGCAAACTCGGGTTCGACGCTTACGGCGCTACTCCCGACCTGCCCGATCCCGAGGCCCACGCCATTAATCAGATGCTGGATCATATTCACGCTCTGGACCGCACGGTCCGCCAGCTTTGCCAGGCGTTGCGCGATGCGGGCCTTGAGCCGGGCGAACTGCGCCTGCCCGAATTGAACGGCTGCACGCTGCACTCGGCGGCCAGCCAGGAGGGCTGGTCCTCAGCCGGCGCTACGGATGCGGCTGAAAATCGCCCGCAGGCCGACGCTTCAACGTAGCCGATATGCAACCCTTGAGCGCAGCGGCGCAGACGTATTTTGAGCAACCGCGTCATGGCGGGGCGCTGGACACGGCGGCTCCCGACGTGGTGACGGTGCGGGTGGATGAACCGGTCAGCGGGGCGATTCTGCAAGTACAGCTAAAGGTGGATGCGATGGGTTTGATTGTCGCCACCCGGTTCAAGGCGTATGGCTGCGGCTGGCTGATCGCCTGCGGCGCGTGGTTGACTGAGTGGCTCCAGGGCCGGACGCTGGCGGAAGTCGCACGCTTCCGCCATCACGAGCTGGTCGAAACTCTCGATGTACCGCCGGAGAAACTCTATTGCGCCGTACTGGCTGAAACGGCGCTCCAGGCGGCGCTGCGCGCGGAAGCTGCGAAACCAACCGCGCCCGCCGCTATCCAATCCGATCAATGCCAATCATCGTCATCAGGAGATTCTTATGACCATCACTCTCACTGAAGCCGCCGCCGCCCGCGCCCACGCCTTTCTCGCCAGGAAGGAACAAGCGCAAGGATTGCGGCTGGGCGTGCGCAACACGGGCTGTTCCGGCTATATGTACACCGTTGGACTGGCGGACGCCATCGCGCCCGACGATCAGGTGTTTGAATCGCAGGGTGTCAAGCTGGTGGTTAGCGCCAAAAACCTGCCCTATCTGGACGGCATGGAAGTGGATTACGCCAAGCAGGGGCTTAACGAAGGCTTTCGCTTTCGCAACCCCAACGTGAAGGACACCTGCGGCTGCGGGGAAAGCTTCAACGTCTGAACCGGGCGGGCGCTAATGCTTTAACTGACTTGAGTTGACTTCAAGTTAGATGAGGTCCTATGCACCCAGAATGACCGGTTCCGGCTCCAGTTCAACGCCAAAGGTTGCTCTCACCGACGCCTGAATCGCTCGCGCCAGCCGCAGCACATCCTCGCCCCGCGCGCCGCCGCGATTGACCAGCACCAGCGCCTGGCGTTCGTAGACACCCACGGGACCGAGCGTCTTACCCTTCCAGCCGCAGCGTTCGATCAACCAGCCGGCGGCCAGCTTCACGGTTCCGTCCGGTTGGGGATAGTGAGGCAGATCAGGATACCGGGCAACCAGGTTTTGGAACGCTTGCGCATCTATTCGCGGATTCTTGAAAAAACTGCCCGCATTGCCGATATGCGCCGGGTCGGGCAGCTTGCGCAAACGAAGGGCGATGACGGCATCGGCCACTTCCCGCGCGGTCGGCTGGATAATCCCCGGCGCTTCCAGTTCCCGCGCCACATCGGCGTAGCCGGTGATCGGTCGCCAGTGTTTGGGCAGTTGGAAGGTCACCGCGGTAATCAGAGAGCGCCCGGCTGCCTCGCGTTTGAACACGCTGTCCCGATAACCGAACTGGCAGGCGGCGCGGTCGAGAACCACCGTTTCCCCCGTTTCCAGGTCCACCGCTTCCAGTGTATGAAACCGCTCGGCCATTTCCAGCCCGTAAGCGCCGATATTCTGGACGGGAGCCGCGCCGACCGTACCGGGAATCAGCGCCAGGTTTTCCAGACCCGGCCAGCCGCACTCCAGAGTCCAGGACACGAAGTCATGCCAGTTCTCCCCCGCGCCGGCACGCACGAACCAGGCATCGGCGTCTTCCGCAATGAGCGCCCGTCCGGTAAGGCGAACGTGTAGCACCAGCCCGTCGAAATCGCCGGCCAGCACCAGGTTGCTGCCACCCCCGAGCACGAAGCGTTGTAACCGCTTCAATTCGGGCCAGGCGATCAGAGCGGCCAATTGCGCTGGCGTTTCGATGGCGGTGAACCAGGCGGCGCGCGCCGGCAGTCCAAAGGTGTTGAGAGCTTGCAACGAGGCGTCGCGGGTCAAAAGAGGAGTGGGCTGGCTCATGCGTGATGTACCGGGCGGGCGGAGCACCGCAAGCTTGCCCCATTCCCGCGTGGATGAAAATCCGGGCGATAAAAAACCCGCCACTTGGGCGGGTCTTCGCAATTCGGTTGGATTCAGGCCGCCGCTGGCAGCGCAGCGCGCAGCTTTTTCATGGCATTGCTTTCCAATTGCCGGATGCGTTCGGCGGAGACCTGATATTCGGCGGCCAGGTCGTGCAGAGTCGGCTTATCGTCGCTCAGCCAGCGCCGCTGGACGATGGCGCGGCTGCGCGGGTCCAACCGCCCCAGCGCTTCGCTCAACTGACGGGTAGTGCGCACTTCCCAGTCTTCCCGCTCCAGCGCCGCCGCTGGATCGGCCTGATCGTCGCGCAGGTAGGCCGAGGGCGTGTAAGCTTCGGCTTCATCATCGCCGTCGGCATCGGGGAGCGGATCAAAGGAAACATCGTGACCGCTCAACCGCGATTCCATTTCCAGCACATGTTCGGGGCTGACACCCAGCTCGCGGGCGACCGTATTCACTTCCTCGCCGTTCAGCCAGCCCAGGCGTTTCTTGGCGCCGCGCAGTTTGAAGAACAGTTTGCGCTGGGCCTTGGTGGTGGCGACCTTGACGATCCGCCAGTTGCGCAAGATGAATTCATGAATCTCGGCGCGAATCCAGTGCACTGCAAACGACACCAGCCGCACGCCATGGGCCGGGTCGAAGCGTTTAACCGCCTTCATCAGGCCGACATTGCCTTCCTGGATCAGATCAGCCAGCGGCAAGCCATACCCGACATAACCGCGAGCAATATGCGCCACGAAGCGCAGATGAGCCACGATCAGCCGCTGAGCTGCTTCCAAATCATTGCGCAGCCGCAGCCGCTGGGCCAGTTCCTGCTCTTCTTCGGCGCTCAGCATCGGCGCCTGGTTGATCGCCTGGAGATAACCGTCCAGACTGTCCACCGGCGCCGGCAGGTTCGGTAGGCGGGGAACCAGCGCAGTCGTCGTCATCGTCATTCACTCCTCCCTCAAGTTGGCATGGCCTGATTTTAGCACTCGCGCGGTTTGAGTGCCAAATCCGGCCAGGAGTTCCATGACCGCCGCACTACATGGGTTCAATCCGCCCCTTCTTCATCCAGCAGGGCGGCGACAAACTCGGCGGCGTCGAATGTGCGCAGGTCCTCAATGCCTTCACCGACGCCGATGAAGCGGATCGGCAAGCCGAGCCGGCGGGCGATGGCGAACACGATGCCGCCCTTGGCGGTGCCATCGAGCTTGGTCAGAATCAGGCCGGTCACGCCGACCGCTTCGTGGAATTGCACCGCCTGATTCAGCGCGTTCTGGCCGGTGCTGGCGTCCACCACCAGCAACACCTCGTGCGGGGCGCTGGCGTCCACCTTGCCCATCACCCGCTTGATCTTCCTGAGTTCCTCCATCAGATTCGCCTGGGTGTGCAACCGTCCGGCGGTATCGGCGATCACCACGTCTACCCGCCGGGCCTGGGCGGCCTGAATCGCGTCGTAGATTACCGAGGCGGCGTCGGCCCCGCTGCGCTGGGCGATGACCGGAATCCGGTTGCGCTCGCCCCAGACCTGCAACTGTTCGACGGCGGCGGCGCGGAAGGTGTCGCCAGCCGCCAACAATACCGAATGCCCCGCGCCTTGCAGCCACTGGGCCAGTTTGCCGATGGTGGTGGTCTTGCCGACGCCGTTGACCCCGACCATCAGGATCACGTAGGGCCGGGAGTCGCTGGGCTGCCACGGTTGCTGGCAGGGTGCGAGGATGGCGAGCAATTCCTCATTCAGCGCCTGGAGCAGCGCCGGCACATCGTTCAACTGCTGGTGCGCCACCCGCTCGGTCAGCCGTTTCATCAGGTGCTGGGTCAGTTCCACACCGACATCGGCCAGCAGCAGGCGGCTTTCCAGTTCTTCCAGCGCCTCGTCGTCCAGCTTCTTGCCGGCGAACAGGCGGGACAGGCCGCTGACCAGGCCCTGGCGGGTGCGCCGCAGCCGGTCGCGCAAGCGAACCAACCGTTCGGGTTTGGGCGCGGCCGCTTCGGCGGTAGCCTCGGGCGCACGTTGCCGGCCAAACGGCAGGTGAATGGGGCGGTTCAGAATCTCGAACAGGCTGGGCTTCTTGCGCTCCGCTTCCGGGGTAGCCGGCGCGGGGGCAGAATCAGGCTTGGATTCGATCATGCGGCTCGATCCGTGGCCAACAACGCCCGGTCAATCCGGGTCACCCAAATCAGCGCCTCGTCCTGGGTCAGCAAGAAAATCTGGAGATTGTTACGGTAATCCTGCCAGGATTTTTCGACGCACTCGACCATGGCGTCCGCGTAACCCGCTATCCACCGCTCCGGTGGGTCAGTCGGCTGCGACTGCGCCAGATACTCCGCCCCATGTTCCAGGCACACCAGATAGGTATCCAGCGCCTTGCGCACTGAACCAAGCACGCTAATGCCGATCAATCCGCCCAGCCGCATTGCACCCTGCCAGGCCAGCCAGTTGGCCGCCTGATTGCGCTCCATCATCCGGTCAAAAGTCATCATGACCATTATTCTCTCAGAACTCGTTGATTTGTTGCATCGCAGCATATTTTGCGATGATCGTCAAGCGGATTTAACCCGGTTCAACTTTTAACAGCGCCACAGTCACCCTGGATTGCAAGCAATGGTCAAGATCAACCCGCTTCGCTCAATAGAGGGCCGCTTTCCGTCACACCGCTACCGGCGCTTTGATGGCTGGATGCGCCTGATAGCCAATGATGGCAAAGTCCTCATAGCGGTAGTCAGCGAGGGTTTCCGGGCGGCGCTGAATCGCCAGGCGCGGCGGCGTGAACGGCTCGCGGCTCAGTTGCACACGCGCCTGTTCCAGATGATTCAGATACAGATGGCAGTCACCGCCAGTCCAGATGAATTCGCCCACCTGCAGGTCAGCTTGCTGCGCGACCAAGTGAGTCAGCAGCGCGTAGCTGGCGATGTTGAACGGCACGCCGAGAAACAAATCGGCGCTGCGCTGGTAGAGCTGGCAGGACAGTTCACCGTTGGCGACGTAAAACTGGAACAGCACATGACAGGGCAGCAAGCGCATCCGTTCCAGTTCGCCGACATTCCACGCCGACACTACGATCCGTCGTGAATCCGGGTCATGGCGCAGCAGGTCAATGGCGCGGGTGAGCTGGTCAATATGACGGCCATCCGCCGCTTCCCAGTCGCGCCACTGCTTGCCGTAGATCGGCCCCAGATCGCCGTCCGCATCGGCCCATTCGTCCCAGATCGTGACGCCGTGTTCATGCAGATAATCCAGGCGGGTATCGCCCCGCAGAAACCACAGCAGTTCGTAAATAATTGAACGCAGGTGCAGTTTCTTGGTCGTCACCAGCGGAAAGCCGCGCCGCAGATCAAAGCGCAGTTGCGCGCCGAATACGCTTAATGTCCCAACCCCGGTTCGATCCGGCTTGCCAACCCCCTCAGCCAGCACCCGCTGCAATAGTTCCAGATAGATGTTCATTGCGGCGCAACCCTGGCGCCCCATGCCTCATCAAAAGGGTGGCATTTTATGCTGCAATGCAATATAGTCACGCTAATTTCACAAAACATGAACAGGTTACCGGGTTTTAGGAAACCGAATGACTGCCAAAGCGACTTCCTCAATTCAAGTGATCGCCCGGCTCTCCCGGTTGCTGGACACCTTGGCCGCGCACGACGAACCCGTCAGCCTCAAAATCCTGGCCAGCGCCACCGGCCTGCATCCTTCCACTGCATTTCGCATCCTGGCGTCGCTGATCGAGCACGGGCTGGTCGAGCGCAGCGCCAACGGCCACTATCGGCTGGGGATCAAGCTGCTCCATCTGGGCTACCGCGTTCGCGGGCGGGGTGAATCAGGCCACACCGCCCGCCCGATCCTGGAACGGCCACGCGATCAGGCCGGCGAAAGCGACTGGTGAACCCGCTGGTCATAGCTTGCCGGGCAGTTCTACGATGAAGGCAGCGCCTTGCCCGATCTCGCTTTCCACCCAGATACGACCGTTGTGGCGCTCGACGATTTTCTGGCTGATCGGCAAACCGAGCCCGGTTCCCATGGGTTTACCGGCACGGCTATCGCTGACCTGGTGAAATTTCTCGAAGATCAGCTTGTGTTGATCCTCGGCGATGCCAGGGCCGTTATCAATCACTTCAATGCGCCAGCGGTTCGCCACCGGTCGTAACCGGATGGTGACCTCGCCGGTCTGTTCCGGGCAGAACTTTACCGCGTTGGACAACAGATTGATGATCACCTGGGTCAGTCGGTCATGATCGCCAGCGAGGATCACCGGTTGGTCGCCCAGTTCTTCGCGCAAAGTCGTTGCCTTGTCGCGGAATAACTGGCTGGTGGAATTGATGGCGTCCAGGATCAGCGCGCGCAGGTCAACATCCTCGATATGCCAATCAATCCGGCCCGAATCAATCTTGGCCATGTCCAGCACCTGATTGATCAACCGGGTCAGCCGCTCGCTTTCCTTAACGATAATGGTGAGAAATTTACTGCGCTGCTCCAGGTCCATGTCGGGATTGGCCAGCAGGATTTCCGAAAAGGCCCGGATCGAGGTGAGCGGCGTGCGCAATTCATGGGTGACGGTCGAGATGAACTCATCCTTGAGCCGGTCGAGTTCCCGCAGCCGGTTGTTGGCCTCGCGCAGTTCGGCGGAGGCGGCTTCCAGTTCCTGGGATTGTTGCTCCAGCCGGCGACTGTACTCGATCACCTGGGTGCTCTCGTCGAGAATGGTCATGACCTCCTCGATGCTGAGCACTTCGCCCATCACGATGGAGGAAACCATCACCCGGGCTGAGGCGGCGCCAATCGCCCCCGCCAGCAATCGTTCCGTGTAGTGAATCAGTCGGGGATCGGCTTGCAGCGGATAATCCTTGTTTTCCTCAACATAGCGGTCGAAGGCTTCAGTGGCGGGCTGGGGGCGGATATTCCGCGCCTGGAGTTCTTAGAGTTGGGCAGTGTCGACCAGGCCCCGCCATAACAGCGCATCGCCGTCGTGGCGCTCACGCTCGAAGACATTGACGAACTGACTGCCCTGCACCTGTTCGATGGCGTCCGGTTTGCTGAGGATGGACCCGAACACCAGACCGCCAATATTGGCCAACATGCTCCAGAACACGCAATGCATGTAAGGATCCATGCCTTGCAGACCGAACAGGGCGTAGGGTCGGAGCAGTTCCAGCCCGAACAGGCCCTGCTCGACGAAACCGCTGCCGATCCAGCCGGAGCGGGCCATGGCCGGCAGCAGCAGAGTATAGGCCCAGACCAGGAAGCCGCCACTCAGGCCGATCAGCGCGCCGCGCCGGCTCGCCCGTTTCCAGTACAGGCCGATCAGGATCGGCGGCGCGAACTGAGCGGCGGCAG
>CALMNY010000489.1 GCA_937872125.1 uncultured Candidatus Competibacteraceae bacterium
CTGGATCTCCTTGACCAGATAGGCGGCCAGTTCCTGTACCCCCAGCAGCCGCAGAATATCATGCGGATTGGGTTCGCCATCGGCAATCATTTCGCCCTGTTCCACGTGTTCGCCGTCGAACACGCCGACATGTCGCCACTTCGGGATCAATTCCTCATACAGAATCTCGCCGCCCTTGTCGCGGATCACCAGCCGCTGCTTGCCCTTGGTTTCCTTGCCGAATTCGATGATGCCCGACTTTTCAGCCAGAATCGCCGGTTCCTTGGGCTTGCGCGCCTCGAACAGGTCGGCGACACGCGGCAGACCGCCGGTGATATCACGGGTCTTGGAGGATTCCTGGGGAATGCGGGCGATGACATCGCCTACCGCGACCTCGGCGCCATCGGCCAGATTAACGATGGCGCCAGCCGGCAGCGGGTATTGCGCCAGGGTGCTGGTACCGGGGATGAACAAGTCGTTGTTGTAGGCGTCCATCAGCCGCACCAGTGGCCGCTTGTCCTTGCCCAGCGCGCCGCGCTGCTTGGGATCCATCACGACCAGGCTGGACAAGCCAGTGACCTCATCGGCGTGCCGCTGTACCGTGACGCCTTCCTCGAACTCGGCGAAGCGGACGAAACCGGCGACCTCGGTCACAATCGGGTGGGTGTACGGATCCCAGCGGGCGATGACCTGGCCGGCTTCGACCGGGCTGTCGTCCTCAGCCGACAACTCCGCCCCGTAAGGCACCTTATACCGTTCCCGCTCGCGGCCCTGGTCATCCACCAGGGTGATTTCGCCCGACCGCGATACCGCGATCAGGTGGCCATCCGGGCGCCGCACCACTTTCATCTTGTGCAGCCGCAACTTGCCCCGGGACTTGATTTGCACGCTGTTGACCACCGTGGTGCGGGAAGCCGCGCCGCCGATATGGAAGGTGCGCATGGTGAGCTGAGTGCCCGGCTCACCGATGGATTGCGCGGCGATTACGCCCACCGACTCGCCGATGTTGACCCGGTGCCCGCGCGCCAGATCGCGGCCATAGCAGGCCGCGCACACCCCGTAGCGGGTCCGGCAGGTGATCGCGGATCGAACCAGAATCTGGTCAATGTGCAGCGCATCCAGCTTCGCCACCCACTGCTCGTCCAGCAGGGTGCCGGCGGGAATGGCGACATCATCGCCACCCGGTGCGAACACATCGCGGGCCGCCACCCGGCCCAGCACCCGGTCGCGTAGCGGTTCCTTGATGTCGCCTTCCTCGATCACCGGCGTCATCCAGACGCCTTCCTGTGAGCCGCAGTCGAGTTCGGTGACCACCATATCCTGCGCTACGTCCACCAGCCGCCGGGTCAAATAACCGGAGTTGGCGGTTTTGAGCGCAGTATCGGCCAGGCCCTTGCGCGCGCCGTGGGTGGAGATGAAATACTCCAGCACGCTCAGTCCTTCGCGGAAGTTGGCCTTGATCGGGGTTTCGATGATCGAACCGTCCGGCTTGGCCATCAGCCCGCGCATACCGGCCAACTGGCGGATTTGCGCCGCCGAACCACGCGCCCCGGAATCGGCCATCATGAACACGGCGTTGAGCGAGGGTTGCCGAACCTCATGACCGGTCCGGTCGATCACCTTCTCAGTGCCCAGGTTGTCCATCATCGCCTTGGCGACCTGGTCGTTGGTGCGCGACCAGATGTCTACCACCTTGTTGTAACGCTCGCCCTTGGTGACCAGGCCGTTGGTGTACTGGCTATCAATCTCTTTGACTTCTTTCTCGGCGCTGTCCAGGAGACTGGCCTTTTTATCGGGGATTTTGAAGTCCTCGAAGCCGATGGAGGAGCCGGAGCGGGTGGCGTAGTGGAAGCCGGTGTACATCAACTGGTCGGCGAAGATGACGGTATCTTTCAACCCCAACCGGCGGTAGCACTCATTGATCAACTGGGAAACGGTCTTCTTTTTCAGCACCTGGTTGATCAGCGCGAACGGCAGGCCCTGAGGCAGAATTTCGGATAACAGCGCCCGACCGACCGTAGTTTCGACCCGTTCTACCACCCGCCGGGCCTGGCCGGCGGCGTCGGTTTCCTGATGCGCCAGCCGCACCGTGATGCGGGCGTGCAGTTCCACCCGCCGGCTCTCATAGGCGCGATGAACTTCCCGCACATCGGCGAACGCCATGCCTTCGCCCCGGGCGTTGATCCGTTCGCGGGTCAGGTAGTAGAGACCGAGCACCACATCCTGCGACGGGACGATGATCGGGTCGCCGTTGGCCGGGCTGAGGATGTTGTTGGTGGACATCATCAACGCCCGCGCTTCCAACTGCGCTTCGATGGACAGCGGGACATGAACTGCCATCTGGTCGCCGTCGAAGTCGGCGTTGAAGGCGGTGCAGACCAGCGGATGCAGTTGAATCGCCTTGCCTTCAATCAACACCGGTTCAAACGCCTGGATGCCGAGGCGGTGTAGAGTGGGGGCGCGGTTGAGCATCACCGGATGCTCGCGGATCACCTCTTCAAGAATGTCCCAGACCGCCGGCTCTTCGCGCTCGACCATTTTCTTGGCCGCCTTGATGGTGGTGGCCTTGTCATGGTATTGCTGCAACTTGCTGAAGATGAACGGCTTGAACAGTTCCAGCGCCATCTTCTTGGGCAGGCCGCACTGGTGCAGGCGCAGGGTGGGGCCGACCACGATCACCGAGCGGCCGGAATAGTCCACCCGCTTGCCCAGCAGGTTTTGGCGGAAGCGGCCCTGTTTACCCTTGATCATGTCGGCCAGCGACTTGAGCGGCCGCTTGTTGCTGCCGGTGATGGCCCGCCCGCGCCGGCCATTGTCCAGCAGCGAATCCACCGCTTCCTGCAACATCCGCTTTTCATTACGGACGATGATATCCGGTGCGGACAGTTCCAGCAGGCGCTTGAGCCGGTTGTTGCGGTTGATGACGCGACGATAAAGGTCGTTCAGGTCAGAAGTGGCGAAGCGACCACCGTCCAGCGGCACCAGCGGCCGCAAGTCAGGCGGCAGCACCGGCAACACGGTGAGCACCATCCATTCCGGCTTGTTGCCGGAATGCAGGAAGGATTCAACCAGTTTGAGGCGCTTGGACAGCCGCTTCAGCTTGGTTTCGGAACTGCATTCGAGGATTTCCTGCCGCAGTTGCACCACCAGTTGCTTCAGGTCCAGGTTGTGCAGCAACTGATAGATCGCCTCAGCGCCCATCCGGGCGTCGAACTCGTCGCCGTACTGCTCGACCGCGTCCAGGTAGGCTTCATCGGTCAGCATCTGGCCCTTTTCCAGCGGGGTCGTCGTGCCTGGATCAATGACCACGTAGGATTCAAAGTACAGCACCCGCTCGATGTCGCGCAGGGTCATGTCCAGCAACAGACCGATGCGTGAGGGCAGCGACTTCAGGAACCAGATGTGCGCCACCGGCGAGGCCAGCTCGATATGGCCCATCCGCTCGCGCCGCACCTTGGCCAGAGTGACTTCCACCCCGCACTTTTCGCACACCACGCCCCGATGTTTGAGCCGCTTGTATTTGCCGCACAGGCACTCGAAGTCCTTGGTGGGGCCGAAAATTTTGGCGCAGAACAGCCCGTCGCGCTCCGGCTTGAAGGTCCGGTAGTTGATCGTCTCGGGTTTCTTCACCTCACCCCGACTCCAGGTCCGGATCATCTCCGGTGAGGCCAGCCCAATGCGAATGGCATCGAAATCCTCGATCTCGTCGAACAGCTTGAAGGGGTTCAGCAGGTCTCTCATCGTCTTTCACCCACGGAATTGCGTTGTCCCGCCTCTCGGGGCGGCAGGCGTTTCGGCGTCACTCGTCGCGCTTGGGCAGCGCCGCATCGTTTTCCAGTTCGATGTTGATGCCCAGCGAGCGGATTTCCTTGACCAGTACGTTGAACGATTCGGGCATGCCGGCTTCCATGCGGTGATTGCCGTCCACGATGTTCTTGTAGACCTTGGTGCGGCCGTTCACATCGTCGGACTTGACGGTCAGCATTTCCTGCAAGGTATAGGAGGCGCCGTAGGCTTCCAGCGCCCACACTTCCATCTCACCGAACCGCTGGCCGCCGAACTGCGCCTTGCCGCCGAGCGGCTGCTGGGTGACCAGGCTGTACGGGCCAGTGGAACGGGCGTGCATCTTGTCGTCCACCAGGTGATTGAGCTTGAGCATGTACATGTAGCCGACCGTCACCGGTCGGTCGAACGATTCACCGGTGCGGCCATCGAACAGGAGGCTTTGGCCGGTTTCCGGCAAATCCGCCAGTTGCAGCATTTCGCGCAGTTCCGTTTCCGTCGCGCCATCGAAGACCGGAGTCGCCACCGGGACGCCATCGCGCAGATTTCGGCATAACGTCAGAATTTCATCATCGTTGATCTGCGCCAGGTCCACGCACTGCTGGCCAACCTGGTTATAAACCTGATCCAGGTATGTGCGTAACTCCCCAATCTGCGCGTGCGCGTCCAGCAAGCGGCCGATCTTGAGGCCCAGCCCTTTGGCGGCCCAGCCCAGATGGGTTTCCAGCACCTGACCGACATTCATCCGCGACGGTACGCCCAGCGGGTTCAAGACGATGTCCACCGGCGCGCCGTCGGCCATATAGGGCATATCCTCCTGCGGCACGATCATCGAGACCACACCCTTGTTGCCATGGCGGCCCGCCATCTTGTCGCCGGGCTGGATTCGGCGCTTAACCGCCAGATAAACCTTGACCATTTTCAGCACGCCGGGCGCGAGGTCATCGCCCTGCATCAGCTTGCGCTTCTGCTCCTCGAATTTCTTATCGAAGTCCTTGCGCTGCTGTTCGAGCTGCCGGGCGATTTTTTCCATCTGATCGTTGAGGTCGTCGTCCCGCATCCGGATTTCGAACCAGCGATCACGCGGCAGTTGGTGCAGATAGTCCACCGTCACCGCCTCACCGCCGCGCGGACCGCCAGGACCACCCTCGGCCGGCTGATCGGCCAGCGCCCGCTCCATGCGCTGATACAGGTCGTCTTCCAGGATGCGCAACTGGTCGTTCAGGTCCTTGCGGACCCGTTTCAACTCGGCTTCTTCGATCTGGCGGGCGCGCGAGTCTTTTTCCACCCCATCGCGGGTGAACACCCGCACGTCAATGACGGTGCCATCCATACCCGAGGGCACGCGCAACGAGGTGTCCTTCACGTCGGACGCCTTTTCGCCGAAGATCGCCCGCAACAGCTTTTCTTCGGGAGTCAACTGGGTTTCGCCTTTGGGCGTGACCTTGCCGACCAGGATGTCGCCCGCCTTAACCTCGGCGCCGATGAAGACGATGCCGGCTTCGTCCAGCCGCGCCAGCGCGCTTTCGCTGACGTTGGGGATGTCGGCGGTGATCTCTTCCGGCCCCAGCTTGGTATCACGGGCGACGCAAGACAATTCCTCGATGTGGATGGTGGTGAAGCGGTCTTCCTGCACCACCCGCTCCGAGATCAGGATCGAATCCTCGAAGTTGTAGCCGTTCCACGGCATAAAGGCGACCAGCAGGTTCTGGCCGAGGGCCAGCTCGCCCATGTCGGTAGACGGGCCATCGGCCAGCGTGTCGCCGCGCGCCACCGTTTCGCCCACTTGCACCAGCGGACGCTGGTTGATACAGGTGTTCTGGTTGGAGCGGGTGTACTTGGTCAGGTTGTAGATGTCCACGCCCGGTTCGCCGGCCTCGGTTTCCGCGTCGTTCACCCGCACCACGATGCGGCCGGCGTCTACCGAATCCACTGTGCCACCGCGCCGGGCGATCACGCACACCCCGGAATCGCGGGCCACGATGCGTTCCATGCCGGTGCCGACCAGCGGTTTGTCGGCGCGCAGGGTCGGCACCGCCTGGCGCTGCATGTTGGAACCCATCAGCGCGCGGTTGGCGTCGTCATGCTCCAGGAACGGAATCAGCGCCGCTGCGACCGATACGATCTGCTTGGGCGACACGTCCATGTATTCCA
>CALMNY010000490.1 GCA_937872125.1 uncultured Candidatus Competibacteraceae bacterium
TGGCAATGCCGGGACGCCGTGGACGAGTTGCTGTTCCTCGCCCCGTGGCTCGCGTTGCCGACCGCACCGAATGAGCTTGGCGACGCTCCTTCGATCAGCACCCTCCCGACCTTACGCGAATTGGCCAGGCTCGATGTGGAGTTATCGCCCACCGCCGAGGAGCGCGAACCGCTCTCTATGCTGCGTCCGCTCCTTCAGGACGCCAGCCGCCGCGCCCGCGAGCGGATCGCCGCGCTCGAACTCCTGGCGCTGCAAGCCGGCGAACTGGCCCAAATGGACTACGACTTCCTGTTCGACGAGGCGCGTCATCTGCTGGCGATTGGCTACAACGTCGGCGAGCGGCGGCGGGATGCGAGCTACTACGACTTGCTGGCTTCGGAAGCGCGCCTGGCCAGTTTTGTGGCGATTGCGCAGGGCCAACTGCCGCAGGAAAGCTGGTTTGCCCTGGGACGCCTGCTGATCATCGCCGGGGGCGAGCCGACGCTCCTGTCGTGGAGCGGCTCGATGTTCGAGTACCTCATGCCGCTGCTGGTGATGCCCACCTACGCAAACACGCTGCTCGACCAGACCTATCAGACGGTAGTGGACCGGCAAATCGAGTATGGCCAGCAACGCGGCGTCCCCTGGGGCGTTTCGGAATCCGGCTACAACACGGTCGACGTGCATCTCAACTACCAGTACCGCGCCTTCGGCGTGCCCGGTTTGGGGCTCAAGCGCGGACTGGCCGAGGATCTGGTCATTGCCCCGTATGCTTCCGCGCTCGCCCTGATGGTGGCGCCCGAAGCCGCGTGCCTGAATTTACAGCGCCTCGCCGCCGCCGGGTTGGCCGGAACCTTCGGCTTCTTCGAGGCCATCGACTACACGCCGTCCCGGCTGCCCCGCGGGCAAGCGAGCGCCGTGGTGCGGTCCTTCATGGCCCATCACCAGGGCATGAGTTTCCTGGCGCTGGCCTACCTGCTGCTGGATCGCCCGATGCAAAAGCGCTTCGAGTCAGCGCCGCTGTTCCAGGCGACCACCTTGCTGCTTCAGGAGCGCATTCCCACCACCCCGGCGTTCTATTCGCACACGACCCGAGAGATCACCGACATCCGCACCACCGGCGGTCAGGAAGCGCCAATGCGCGTGTTCGACCGCCCCAACACCCTGTTCCCCGAGGTGCAGTTGTTGTCGAACGGCCGCTACCAGGTGATGGTCACCCACGCGGGTGGTGGCTACAGCCGCTGGAAAGACCTCGCTGTCACTCGCTGGCGCGAAGACGCCACCTGCGATTCCTGGGGCGCCTTCTGTTACCTCCGCGACGTGGCGAGCGGCGCGTTCTGGTCGACGGCCTTTCAGCCGACGCTCCAACCGCCGGACGCCTACGAAGCGATTTTCTCCGAGGGCCGCGCCGAGTTTCGCCGCCGCGACCACGAGATCGAGTCCTATACCGAGATCGTCGTGTCGCCGGAAGATGACATCGAACTGCGCCGGGTGCGCCTCAGCAACCGCGCCCGGACCCGCCGGGTCATCGAGATCACCAGTTACGCGGAAGTCGTGCTCGCCCCGCCCGCCGCGGACGCGCTGCATCCGGCGTTCAGCAACCTCTTCGTGCAGACCGAAATTCTCCACCCGCAACCGGCGATTCTGTGCACCCGCCGGCCGCGCTCCCGGGACGAGCAGTCGCCCTGGCTGTTGCACCTGATGGTGGTGCGCGGGGCGGATTGCGGCGCGGCGTCCTACGAGACGGACCGGATGCGGTTCATCGGCCGCGGCCGCACCGTTGCCGCGCCCCAGGCGCTGCGCGAGGACGCGGTGCTTTCGGGCAGCGCGGGTTCGGTGCTGGACCCGATGGTCGCCATCCGCTATCGCATCACCCTCGACCCCGAACAAACCGCGACGGTGGATCTGGTCTCCGGCATCGGCGACACCCGCGCGGCCGCCGTGAGTCTGGTCGCCAAATACCAGGATCAGCGGCTGGCGGATCGCGTCTTCGATCTGGCGTGGACGCACAGCCAAGTGGTGCTGCGGCAGCTCAATGCCAGCCAGGCCGACGCGCAACTCTACGGACGGCTGGCCAGCTCGATCCTCTATACCCATGCCGCGCTGCGCGCCGAGGCGAGCATTCTCAGCCAGAACCGGCGCGGGCAATCCGGGCTGTGGAGTCACGCAGTGTCCGGCGATGTGCCGATCGTGCTGGTGCAGATTGCCGACCCGGCCAACATCGCACTGGTCCACCAGCTCGTGCAGGCCCACGCCTATTGGCGACTGAAAGGGCTGACCGTGGATCTGGTGATCTGGAACGAAAGTCGCAATGGTTACCGGCAACAACTCCACGACCAAATTCTGGGACTGATTGCCGCGGGCGTCGAAGCGCAGGTAATGGATCGCCCCGGCGGCATCTTCATCCGGCCGGCGGATCAGATCTCGAACGAGGACCGCATTCTGTTCCAAACCGTCGCGCGGGCCATCCTCAGCGACAGCCGGGGCACGCTGGCGGAACAGCTCAACCGGCGCGGCCCGCTGGAAAAGCCCGTTCCGCGCTTCCGGCCGACCCGGGACGCTCGTCCCGAACTTCGGGCCGCCCCCGGGTTGCCGCGTAGCGATCTGCTCTTCGACAATGGCCTGGGGGGCTTCACCCCGGATGGGCGCGAGTACGTCATGACGACCGCGCCCGGTCGGGCGACGCCCGCGCCGTGGGTCAACGTGCTGGCGAATCCACACTTTGGGACGGTGCTCTCGGAGAACGGCGCGGCCTACACCTGGAGCGAGAACGCCCACGAGTTCCGCCTCACGCCCTGGCACAATGACCCGGTGAGCGATGCGAGCGGCGAAGCCTTTTACCTGCGCGACGAAGAGAGCGGCCACTTCTGGTCGCCCACGCCGCTCCCCGCCGGCGGCGCGACGCCCTACGTCAGCCGACACGGTTTCGGCTACAGCGTCTTCGAACATACGGAAGACGGGATTCATTCGGAGTTGTGGGTGTACGTGGCCGTGGATGCACCGCTCAAGTTCTCGGTGCTGAAGGTGCGCAACGAGTCGGGCCAGCCGCGCCGGCTGTCCGCGACCGGCTACGTGGAGTGGGTGCTCGGCGATCTGCGTCCGAAATCGACGCCGCACGTCATCACCGAAATCGACCCGACCAGCGGCGCGCTGGTCGCGCGGAATGCGTACAACACCGAGTTCGCCGACCGCGTGGCCTTCTTCGATGTGGACGAGGCGACCCGCACCGTCAGCGGCGACCGCACCGAGTTCCTCGGCCGCAACGGCACGCTCGCAAACCCGGCCGCCCTGGGTCGGGCGCGGCTGTCCGGCAAGGTCGGAGCGGCCCTGGATCCCTGCGCCGCGATTCAGGTGGGCTTCGAACTGGCCGCCGGGCAAGAGTATGAGATCGTCTTCCGGCTGGGCGTGGCTGGCCGGCGTGGCGCCGATGACGCCAGCACCCTGGTGCATCGCTGCCGGGGCGCGTCCGCCGCGCGGACCGCTCTCGAAGCGGTGTGGCGACACTGGCAGCACACGCTCGGCGCGGTGCAGGTGGAAACCCCCGATGAGTCCCTCAACGTGCTGACCAATGGCTGGCTGGTGTACCAGACGATGGCGTGCCGCCTGTGGGCGCGCAGCGGTTACTACCAGTCGGGGGGCGCGTTCGGTTTCCGCGATCAGTTGCAGGACGTGATGGCGCTCGTCCACGCCGAACCGCACCTCGTGCGCGAGCACCTGCTGCGCTGCGCGGGTCGGCAGTTCCGGGAAGGCGACGTGCAGCACTGGTGGCATCCGCCGTCGGGCCGGGGGGTGCGGACCCACTGCTCGGACGATTACCTCTGGCTGCCGTTGGCGACCTGCCGCTACGTGCGGATCACCGGGGACAGCGGGGTGCTGGACGAACCGATTCAGTTCCTGGAAGGTCGTCCGGTCCCCGCCGAGGAGGATTCGTATTACGACCTGCCCGGCCGGTCCGAAGAAGCGGCGAGTTTGTACGACCATTGCGTGCGCGCTCTGCTGCACGGTCTCCAATTCGGTGAGCATGGCCTACCGTTGATCGGCTCCGGCGACTGGAACGACGGCATGGATCGGGTGGGGATACAGGGCCAGGGCGAAAGCATCTGGCTGGGCTTTTTCCTCTATGACGTGCTGACGCAGTTCGCCGAGGTGGCCCGCCGGCGAGGCGACCTGCCCTTCGTCGAACGCTGCGAAGGAGAGGCGGCGCACCTGCGCCAGAACCTCGAGCAGCAGGGTTGGGATGGCGGCTGGTATCGCCGCGCCTACTTCGATGATGGGACGCCGCTGGGATCGGCGAGCAATGCTGAATGCCAGATCGATTCCATCGCGCAAAGCTGGTCGGTGCTCTCCGGGGCCGGCGATAACGCGCGTGCGCACTTGGCCATGGCGGCGTTGGATGCGCGCCTGGTGCGCCGGGATCAGGGGCTGATCCAACTGCTGGACCCGCCCTTCGACACCTCGGATTTGAATCCGGGTTACATCAAGGGCTACGTCCCCGGCGTGCGGGAGAACGGCGGGCAGTACACCCATGCGGCGATCTGGGCGGCGATGGCGTTCGCGGCCTTGGGCGACCGCCGGCGGGCGTGGGAACTCTTCGCCATGATCAACCCGGTGAACCATGCGCGATCCCCCGAAGCCGTAGCGACTTACAAGGTTGAACCCTACGTGGTCGCAGCGGATATTTATGCGGTGGCACCGCACGTCGGGCGCGGTGGATGGACCTGGTACACCGGCTCGGCGGGCTGGCTGTACCGGCTGATCGTGGAGTCCCTGCTGGGCTTGCGGCTGGAGGTGGACACTCTACATTTCGCGCCGTGTCTTCCCGCGGATTGGCACGGGTTCGCGGTGCACTACCGCTATCGGGAGACGGTCTACCACATCGCCGTCACGCAACGGCCCGCCGGGCAGGGCGAGATGAGAGTGACGGTGGACGGTGTCGCGCGCGACGACGCAACGATTCCCCTGGTGGACGACCGCCGGGATCACGCGGTCGAGGTGCACATAGGTGGGCGCGGTTAAACCGCATGGACTTTGAAAGGCAGAGTTTTCTGGCCTCGGAGTCGAAAGGGTTCTCGACTTCGAGGTGACTGGCGGAACGATCAACGGATCGGAAGCTGTATAGCGTCGCTGGCGTTATAGGTGCTAGCGCACAGACAGCCCCATCATCTCGTGCATAATGTCGAAAATAGTCGTCAGCGGGTTCCCAGAGATCAGAGGTAAGGAGTCACCGTGAACGAGACGAAGCGAGCAGACCCTCAACCGCTAGCCAAGATCGCCACCGGCATCGAGGGCTTTGATGCGCTGAGCGGCGGCGGGTTGCCACGGAACCGCACGACTCTGGTAATGGGCGGTCCGGGATCGGGCAAAACCGTTTTCTCGCTGCAAGCCTTGGTCAACGCGGCCCGCCAGCGCGGCGAATCGGGGATTTTCGTCGCCTTTGAGGAGAGAGGTCGCGAGATCATGGCGAACGCCGCCACCTTCGATTGGGGTCTCCCCGCGCTGGCGGAAAAACAGATCTATATCCTCGACGCCCATCTGTCGCCCACCGTCGTCCAGTCCGGCGAGTTCGACTTGAGCGGCATACTGGCCATTCTCAAGGCCAAACAAGAAGCGATGCACGCCGGTTGGATCGTATTTGACGGCATTGATGTACTGCTGACGCTGTTGCGGGACCCGATTGTGGAAATGCGGGAAATCTATCGGATCCGGGACTGGCTGGCGGACAACGAGTTGACCGCCATTATCACGGCCAAGATGGATAGCCAGACCGCCGCGGTGGTGAACTACGGCTTCATGCAGTTCATGGTGGATTGCGTGATCCGCTTCGACCGGCGCCTGGAGTACGGAGTCCCGGCGCACCGGCTCCAGGTCACCAAATATCGCGGTTCGGATTTTGCGTCGGGTGAGTTTCCGCTCAGCTTCGGCCGCTCCGGCATCGAA
>CALMNY010000491.1 GCA_937872125.1 uncultured Candidatus Competibacteraceae bacterium
AGGCGCTTGAAGAAGTCGGCCTGGACCCGGCTACTCAGGATCGCTATCCGCACGAGTTTTCCGGCGGCCAGCGCCAGCGCATCGCCATCGCCCGCGCCCTGGCGTTGCAACCGCGCCTGCTGATTCTGGACGAGCCGACCAGCGCGCTGGATGTGTCGGTGCAGGCCCAGATCGTGGACCTGCTGCGCGAATTGCAGCGCCGTTATCGCTTGGCCTATGTGTTCATCAGCCACGATCTGCGGGTGGTGCGCGCGCTGGCCAATCATTTGCTGGTGATGAAAAACGGCCAGGTGGTGGAAGCCGGACCCGCGCGGCAGGTGTTCGCCGCTCCCCAGCATCCCTATACCCAGGCCCTGTTGGCGGCGGCGTTGAATCTGGAGGCGATTCCCCCTGCCCCGCGCTCCGGGCATGGAGTGGCGGGCGAGGTCTAACCCGGTCATCGCGTCGGGTTGGAACACGCCTTATTGGGAAAGGGCATAACTTTTTCCAGCAACTCCGGTGCTAAAATTCCGCCCATGAGCCAAAAAGACATCGTTTCCAAAGGCCTTCTCAAGCATCTCCTGGTGGACATGGCGCGCTACCTGCTTCGGCTGGACCTGATTGACGCTGAACTGCTCTCGACCGAGGAACAGCGCATCGAAGACCGCCGCGCTGATCTGGTCGCCAAGGTCAAACCGGCCCAGGGGGACCGTTTCATCCTGCATCTGGAAATTCAGAACGCCAACGACGGTCAAATGCCGGTGCGGATGTTGCGCTACTTGACCGACATTCATCTGGCGCATCCTGGCCAGCGGGTGCATCAATGTCTGGTCTACATCGGCGCCGAGCGGTTGACCATGAAGAAGGGGCTGGACAGCCCGCAACTGCGCTACCGCTATGAGGTGATTGACATGCGGAGCATTGACTACCGCACGCTGTATGCGAGCGATCAGCCGGAAGCCCTGGTGCTGGCGATTCTGGGCGATTTTGGCGCGGATGAGCCGCCAACGGTGGTGAGGCGGCTGGTGGAGAAGCTGTATACCCTGACCGGGGCTGACGAAAAACGCCTGCGGGAGTGCTTGTCCATGCTGGAGATTCTCGCGGACAACCGTCATCTCACCCTCAATCTTCAGGAGACCTGTGCGATGTTGCAAATCAATCTAGAACGGCTGCCCAGCTATCAGATCGGGATGGAAAAGGGCCTGGAAAAGGGCCTGGAAAAGGGCCTGGAGAAGGGCATGGAAAAAGGCATGGAAAAAGGCATGGAAAAAGGCATGGAAGAAGGGGCGCATCGCAAGGCGCTGGCGGTGGCGGAGCGGCTTCTGGCGATGAACTTTTCACCCGAACAGATCGCTGCCATTACTCAGTTGCCTCTGACGGAAATTCCAACGAAAGCGCATTGATCTGGCCTGGCCCACGTCTCGTGTTGTAACCCACTCCCTCTCTATCGTCTCCCCTCAAGGACCACCCGGCCATGTCCCGGCACTGGCGCGATTTCCCTGACTATTGGCGCCGGCTGCGCGAGGCCCTGCTGAATCCCCGCGTGGATGACCAGGCGCTGGACACGGCGCTGCGTGAGGCGCGGGCGCGCCAGCCGTTGCCGGTGCTGTGGCTGATCGGCAAGGCGCAGGCCGGCAAAACTTCGATCATTCGGGCGCTGACCGGCAGTGAAACCGCCGAAATCGGCAACGGCTTTCAACCCTGCACCCACACCGCCCGCATCTACGACTTCCCGGCTGAGGCGCCCGTGGTGCGGTTTCTCGATACGCGGGGCCTGGGTGAAGTGGCCTACGATCCCAGCGACGACATCCACTACTGCGAATCACAGGCGCACCTCCTGCTGGGGGTGATGAAAGCGACCGACATTCGCCAGGATGCCGTATTCGAGGTGCTGCGCGCGGTGCGCCGCCGCCATCCCGAATGGCCGGCGCTGATCGCCCAGACCGGCCTGCACGAGGCCTATCCGCCGGGCGGCGAGCATCTCCAGCCGTATCCCTACGACCGTGAGCCGTGGCCGCCCCAGGTTCCCGCCGACCTGACCCGCGCCCTGCGCGCCCAGCGCAACCGGCTGGGGACGCTACCCGGTTCAGCCCCGGTACATTGGGTTCCCATGGATCTGACCTTGCCGGAAGACGGCTACGAACCGGTGCATTACGGGTTAGAGGCGCTCTGGACCGCGATTGAAGCCGTCTCAACCCTGGGTTTGCAGGCCAGGCTGCGAGGCGACGCCAGGTTGCGCGATGTCTATGACCGCGCCGCTCACCCTCATATCGTCGGCCACGCCCTGGCCGCCGCCGGCGTGGGCGCGCTGCCGCTGGTGGACCTGGTCGGCGTGCCGGCGGTGCAGGCTAATTTGTTGCGCGTGCTCGCCCGATTGTATAAGCAGGACTGGAATGCACGGATGGCGTCCGAATTTCTCAGCCTGCTCGGCGCCGGCGTCGGCATCGCTTACCTGGCGCGCACGGCCGGACGGGAACTGATCAAGTTCGTGCCCTGGCTGGGGCAGACGGTCGGCGCCGTCTGGGGCGCCACTGCCAGCGGCGCGACCACCTATGCCCTCGGCAAAGCCGCTGGCTACTACTTCGCCAGCCAGCGACGCCACGGTCTGGTGGATGCCGAGGCGCTGCGCCGGATTTACGCCGAGGCGCTGGCCAACAGCGCGAGTGTGCTGAAACCTCCGCCGGGAGAGGATCGGTTATGAAGGCCCTGTTCAACCGGCTGGATCGCCTGCGTCTGCTGGCGCTGCTGTTGTGGGCGCTGCCGGTCGCCGCACTGGTTCCGCTGGGGATATTCTGGCTGTGGCGGGCCGAGGCTTTGCCGTGGTGGCTGCTGGCCATGGTGTTGTGCAGCGCCGCCGGCTACGGTCTGCAACGCCGGTTGCTGCAACGCGACCGCGACCTGCTGGCCGGCGCGGCGACTGGCCCCGATTCCCACTGGCCGCCGCAAGCGGATGGAGCCTGGGCGGCGGTCGAACGCCTGGCGGAGGAGGCGAACCCGGAGGATTGGCCGCTCGACGAGGGCGGGCGGCT
>CALMNY010000492.1 GCA_937872125.1 uncultured Candidatus Competibacteraceae bacterium
CCGCCCATACCACCCATGCCGCCCATGCCGGACATTCCCGACATACCGCCCATGCCGCCCATGCCCTGCATACCCTGCATTCCCGACATGCCACCCATGCCCGACATACCACTCATCCCCTGAGCGAGGGCTGGACCAGCAACCAGGGTACTAAACAGTACGCCTAAGAGCATGGGTAATTTTGACATTCGGTTGATTTTCTTCACGACAATCCTCCTGGTTTCTTACGTTGGTTGACCATTAAAAATGGCACACACAAATCTGGATAACTTTTGGAAAAGTTATCCGGCCTAAAAAAGAGAATTGGTCACTATTATTTTTGCTGGTGCCAGCCACGGATATCGTAACGACCATTCATTCCGGGGCGATTGAACGGCGTGTACCAGTTACCCTGATCGTCCAGGAATCGGAGGCTATTTGGATAAGGTTGACTAATACCGGTCAGTGCTTTTGCGTACCAGGAATCATCTTTCTTGACTTCAGTGATAACCGGAGCATTTACAGGACGCTGATCAGGTTTTACACCAGCAATGAATGGACTATCTGCCGCCCCTATCGCAATTTCGGAAAGTGACAGCCCTGCGATGGCTAACCCCAGGATGATCTGTTCTTTTCGCATCATTATCATTCCGATAGTAGTCTCTGGCAGTGGGGAATAGGGTAGTTTGCTGCTTTAGGAAGGATTTAGTAATCTTCAGCAAACAACAGGCCAATTTCTAAATAAACATCTAAGATTTTGATTTTTTTGAAATTATAATTAAAAACCCAGGATTGCAGGCGAACCAAATGAGAAGAATTGCTGACAAAATGACAGGATTAATCAAGAGAAGCTCTTAATTAATTGAAAATTATAGTAATATTTTTATGCCAAAATGGCGTATTAATAATAGGTATTTAGCGACGGGTAAACCTTTGGAGAGCCGTCGAAAAACTGGCGGTGAATCAGTACGTCCGTGGGCAGGATGGTTACCCCGAGGAGATGTCAGGTGTGGAGGGGTAAGCCTTTGAAAAGGAAGGGTTCACTCCCAATCCCATGGGGGCCAGCGTGGCGATGGGAGGGAGTGGGAGTGATTGATCACCCGGCGGTTTCATCGGCTGAATTAATATCAGCCCCGGTGGCCCGCCGGTAGTCCTTGAGGGTTTCGGCGATGAGGAACGCCAGTTCCAGGCTTTGCGAAGCGTTCAGGCGCGGATCGCACAGCGTGTGATAGCGGTCGGCCAGGCCCTGCTCGGTGATCGCCTGCGCCCCGCCCAGACATTCGGTGACATCCTGCCCGGTCAGTTCAAAATGCACCCCGCCCGGAATGCTGCCCTCGGCGCGGTGAATGGCGAAGAATTGCCGCACTTCATCCAGAATGCGAGCAAACGGGCGGGTTTTGTAGCCGGTGCGGGTTGCCAGGGTGTTGCCGTGCATCGGATCGCAGGACCAGATGACGCACCGGCCTTCACGTTGCGTCACCCGAATCAGCGGCGGCAGGGCAGTGGCGATTTTCTCCGCGCCCATGCGGCTGATCAGGGTCAGCCGGCCCGGCTGGTTGTCAGGATTCAGCGTGTCCAGCAGGCGCAGCAACGTATCAGGATCGGCGGTCGGCCCCAGCTTCAGGCCAATCGGATTGGCGATGCCGCGCATGAATTCGACGTGCGCGCCGTCCGGTTGCCGGGTGCGCTCGCCAATCCAGAGAAAATGCGCTGAACCGTCGTACCACTCGCCAGTTTGCAGGTCGCGTCGGGTGAGAGCCTGCTCATAGCCCAGCAACAGCGCCTCGTGCGAGGTGTAGAACCGCACCTGCCGCACTTGCGGGTCAGCTATGGCGTCCAGCCCGCAAGCGCGCATGAACGCCAGCGTCTCGCTGATCCGGCTGGCCAGATCACGGTAGCGCGCGCCCTGGGAACTGGCGCGCAGGAACTCCAGATTCCATTGCTGCACCCGGTGCAGATCGGCGAAACCACCTTGTGCGAGCGCCCGCAACAGGTTCAGGGTCGCCGCTGATTGTGAATAGGCGCGCAACTGCCGGCGCGGGTCGGACCGGCGCGCTTCGGCGGTGAACTCGAGATCGTTGATGATGTCGCCCCGGTAGCTGGGCAGGGTCGCGCCGTTACGGGTTTCGGTGGGCGAACTGCGCGGCTTGGCGAACTGGCCCGCCATCCGCCCGACCTTGACCACCGGACAGGCGGCGGCGAAGGTCAGGATGACCGCCATTTGCAACAGAACGCGGAAGGTGTCGGTAATGGCGCACTCGGTGAAATCGCCAAAGCTCTCGGCGCAGTCGCCGCCTTGCAGCAGGAACGCCCGGCCCGCGGCGACCTCGGTTAATTGTTGACGCAGGGTGCGAATTTCGCCGGCGAACACCAGCGGCGGCGAAGTGGACAAGCGTTCCTCGACCTCGGCCAGGGTCGGAATATCGTCGTAAACCGGCAGTTGCGCCGCCGGGCGCCGCCGCCAACTGGCCGGAGTCCAGGAGATTTGAGGGTGTGGTATCGGTTGGGACATCGATAAATCCAAAAGTTGCGTATGATTCGCGCCAGCCTGGCTGGCCGGAACCGTAGCATAACCGAAGTGGATGGCTCATGACCCCCGCTGATTTCATCGCGGCCTGGCGCGACAACCCGCTGAGCGAGCGGGCCGGCGCACAGCCGTTTTTCCTCGATCTGTGCGAGTTGCTGGGCGTCGGCAAGCCGAACGACCCGGAACATTACTGCTTCGAACGCGGCGCGATGCGGACCGGCGCTGGGCGCGGCTGGGCGGATGTGTGGAAGCGCGGCTGCTTCGCCTGGGAGAACAAAGCGCCGGGCGGCGATCTGGCGGCGGCGCTGAAGCAGTTGATGACCTATGCGCTGGCGCTGGATAACCCGCCGCTGCTGGTGGTCTGCGACCGCTTGCGCATCGAGATTCACACTCATTTCACCGGTACGCCATCGGAGGTTTACCGCATCCGGCTGGAAGAGATCGGCCAGCCGGAGAATCTCGCCGCATTGCGCGCGCTGTTCGAGAACCCGGAGCAGTTTCGGCCCCGCCGCACCGATCACGAGGTCACGCAGGAAGCGGCTGGCCGTTTCGCCGCCATCGCCGCCGCGCTGGCGCAGCGGGGCCATGACCCGCGTCCGGTCGCCCATTTCCTGATTCAATGCCTGTTCTGCATGTTCGCCGAGGACGTGGGGCTGTTGCCGGCGCGGTTGTTCGAGCGGGTCGTCGAGAAGAGCGCCGGCCAGCCGGAAAAGTTGGCGGTGCGGCTGGCGGAGTTGTTCGCCGCCATGCGTGCGGGCGGTGATTTTCTGCTGGAGGACATCGCCTGGTTTAACGGCGGTTTGTTTGAGACCGCCGCGCCGTTGGCGTTGACCGAAACCGAAGCGGCGGCGTTGCGGGCGGCGGCGCGGATGGACTGGTCGGCGATTGAGCCGGCGATTTTCGGCACGCTGTTCGAGCGCGGCCTGGACCCGGCGCTGCGGGCGCAACTGGGCGCGAACTTCACCGATCCTCAAACCATCCGCAAGATCATCGAGCCGGTGGTGGTCGAGCCGCTGGCGGCGGAGTGGGCGGCGGTGCGGGCGGCGATGGCCGAGCATCTGGAACGGCATCGCGCGGGCGGCGCGGGTGCGAAGAAGGCGCGTCAGTCCGCCGAGGGAATTTTTCTGGGGTTTCTGGAACGGCTGAAGCATTTCCGGGTGCTGGACCCGGCCTGTGGGTCAGGCAATTTCCTGTATCTGGCGCTGCGGGCGCTGAAGGATTTGGAGCATCGGGCCAATCTCGACGCGGAGGCGCTGGGATTGCACCGACAATTGAGCATCGAGACCTGCCCGCGCAATGTGCTGGGCATCGAACTCAATCCCTACGCCGCCGAACTGGCGCGGGTGACGGTGTGGATCGGCGAGATTCAATGGATGCTGAAGCACGGCTACGACATCCGCCGCAATCCGATTCTGGCGCCGCTGGATCAGATCGAATGCCGGGATGCGGTGTTGGTCGTTGATGAATTCCCCCCCTGCCAAGGGGGGGTGTCCCGAAGGGACGGGGGGGTTTGCGCCTCAGCCGGATCAAACCACCCCGGCGCTACG
>CALMNY010000493.1 GCA_937872125.1 uncultured Candidatus Competibacteraceae bacterium
CGGTGATGTCCTGCAGGAACCCGTGCCAGAGAATGCTGCCGTCCGGCTCGCGCACCGGCATGGAATGGCCCTCTACCCAAATCTCTTCCCCGGTGTGCCGCCGCCACCGGAATTCATCCCGCCAGGGGGTCAGGGTCCGGGCGGAAGCCGCGACGCTGGCCCGAACCTGATCGAGGTCGTCCGGGTGGATGATCGCCCACAGTGGAGCGGCGGATTCGGCCAGATCCTCAGGATGCAGGCCATAGAGATCGGCAAAAATCGGGCTGACGTAAGGGCAGCAGGTGCTGCCATCGGGCCGCAGGCGGAAGGAAAAAATGCCGCCGGGCACCGTGGCGACGATTTTGGCGAAGCGGTCTCTTTCCTCGCGCAGTTCCTCCATCATTTTTCGGGAGGCCTGCTCGCTGGCGCGGGCTGCTTCCTCAGCCCGTTTCCGCTCGGTGATGTCCATCGCCGCGAGGTGGCACCACCGATCCGCGCCGGAGAGTACGGCAACGCCTTCCAGATGCAGATGGCAGAGCGCCCCGTCGTCGTGGGCGAGGGTGATTTCGCAGTGCTCCCGGGCGGTTCCCACCCACACTCGCTCCAAAAAGGCGTTGAACGTGGGCCGGGTCTCCGCCGCGATGAAGACCCCCAATCGCCGATTGATCAGGCGGGCGCGTTCCAGCCCGAGCAGCGCCGCAGCGGCCAGATTCGCTTCCCGGATCGTCCCGTCGTCGGTCACGGTCAGGTAGCCCACCGGCGCAAAGTCGTAGAGATCGGTATATTTTTCCAGGCTCCGCTCGAGTTGCTCGCGCAGATCCAACAGGGCGTGGTTTTGCATTTCCAGCTCGACCTGGTGAACCTCGAGTTCATGGAGCAGGCGGTAGTTGTCCGCATCGCTCTGGCGGCGGCTGACAGCGACCCGTTGTTCCCGCAACCGCGCTTCCGCCTGCTCGCGAAGCGATTCGGTCGCGGTGGCGGGATGGTTGGGATCCGGCTTCATGGCGCGCCCCCGCCGGGTTGATCCGGCCCCACCTCGGGTCTGGGTCTGGCCCGCTCGGCTTGCAACGCCGCCTGGGTAACCTCCTGTTCCTGGGTTTTATTCGCCAGTTGCGCTTCCAGTTCGTCGCGGGCCTGCCGCAGTTCCCCCTCCAGCAGTTTTTGGGTGGTGATGTCGAAAAACGTCATGACCACGCCATCAATCCGGTTATCCAGGGTGCGGTACGGCATGATGCGCGCGGTGAACCAGCGGCCATCCCGCGTCGTGACCGGCTTTTCCTTAAAGGCCAGCGTCTGCAACACCTCCGTCACATCTTCGGTCAGCGTCGGGTAGAGCAGGTCCGAGGCGATGTCGGTGATCGGCCGGCCCACGTCGCCCGGAATCAGTTTGATCAGCCGGGCCGCCGGGGTGGTAAAGCGCCGCACGTGGAGCGCCCCGTCCAGAAACAGGGTCGCGATGTCGGTGCTGTTGAGCAGATTCTTCATGTCGTTGTTGGCCCGCGACAACTCCTCGACCTTGGCCTGCAATTCGGCGTTGACCGTCTGCAATTCTTCGTTCAACGACTGCATCTCTTCCTTGGAAGTGGTCAGTTCCTCATTGGTGGATTGCAACTCCTCGTTGGTGGATTGCAACTCCTCGTTGGCGGACTTGAGTTCCTCCTGCGAGGTCTGCATCTCCTCGCGGGTAGTTTGCAAGGTTTCCCGCAACTGCTGGGCCTCCTCCTCCAGATGGGCGCTATCGGCGCTGACGTCCGGCTTGACCGCCTTGCCGCGCCGTTTGACCGTGGGGGGCGTCGGCACGTCGGCGAAGATCACCAGGAGCTTCCCGTACAACGCCGCCGGTTCCCGCAGCGCCCGAACAGTGAGGTCCACGATCCGGTAGTCGCCGTTGGTCCTGATCCGCAGGCCACGCCGAGTAATCGCCTGGGGCGGCGTTTGCAGGATGGCCCGCTGGCACAGACCCGGCAACTCGTCGCGCAAGCCGTCGCGGGCCATGGCGTACAGGTTCCAGTTGACCTGACCGGCCGCCGGCTCCAGATACTGGCCGGTGCGCCCCTTGATGTAGAGGATATTGCCCTGCTCGTTGGTCAGCACCGCCGCCGGGCAAAACTCCCGCAGGAGAATGTCATCCACCAGGGTTTGCAGACTGGCTTCGGACTCGATGGCGCTGACCGCCGCTGGTTGTCTGTTGAGCGGCGGCAGGAAGGTGGCGGGAAACTCCACCGGCTCCACCCGCGTCGCGGACTCCTTGCGCTGATAAAACCGCCCCTTGCCTTCCAGCGGGACAAACAGCCCGGACGCGCTGCCCACAGTCTCGGCGGAACCCAGAAACAGGACGCCGCCGGGATTCAGGCTATAGTGGAACAGGGGCAGCAGCTTCTTTTGCAGGTCCGAGGTCAAGTAGATCAACAGGTTGCGGCAGATCAGCAGATCGAGCTTGGTGAAGGGCGGATCCATGATGAGGTTCTGGGTCGCCAGCGTCACCATCTCCCGGATCTCCTTGCCGATCCGGTAGCCGCGTTCCTCCTGGATGAAAAACCGGCGCAACCGCTCGGGCGACACATCCGCCGCGATGTTCTCCGGGTAGACGCCCTGGCGGGCCTTGTCAATCGCGTCCCGATCCAGATCGGTGGCGAAGATTTGCAGGGAAAATGGCCGGATGGGGCTGAGTTCCACCAGCGCCTCTTTGAACGCGATCCCCAGCGAATACGCCTCCTCGCCGGTAGAACAGCCCGCCGCCCACGCCCGCAACTGGCCTCCGTCGGGCCGGCTGGCCAGCAGCGCCGGCAGAATCTGTTCCCGCAGTTCCGCCCAGGCCGCCGGGTCGCGGAAAAAGCTGGTCACGCCGATCAGCAGTTCCTTGAACAGCAGATCCCGTTCCTGGGCATTCTCCTGCAAGTAGCGGACGTAATGGGCGATCCGGTCGATCTGGTGCAGGCCCATGCGCCGCTCGATGCGCCGGTACAGGGTGTTCTTCTTGTACAGGGAAAAGTCGTGGCCGGTATGCGTCCGCAGCAGGATCACGATCTTGTCCAGCCCGCTCTGGTCCTTGTCGTTCAAGGCCGCCGGCGGTTGCGCGATGGAGGGCGCGTGGCCGAAGTAGGCGACCAACCGCTGATACAACTCCTCCGGGGGCGCGACGATGTCGGCCAGTCCGGCGTCGATGGCGCTGCGTGGCATCCCGTCGAACTTGGCCGAGGTCGGCTCCTGCACCAGGGCGAGGCCAGCGATTTCCTTGATTGCCCGCAGGCCCAGCGTGCCATCGCTGCCCATCCCCGACAGGATGACGCCCACGCTCCGCTCGCGCTGGTCCTCGGCCAGGGAGCGGAAAAAGAAGTCAATCGGCAGCCGCAGGCCCCGGGGTGTCGCCGGTTCGAACAGATGCAGGGTGCCGCGCAGCAGCGATAAATCCTTGTTGGGGGGGATCACGTACACGCAGTTTGGCTGCACGGCCATGTGATCCTTGACCTGTTCGACCACCATCCCGGTGGCCCGCTGCAACAGTTCGGGCATGATGCCCCGGTGGGTGGGATCGAGGTGCTGGACGATGACGAAGGCCATTCCGCTATCCGCGGACACGTGGCGCAGGAACTGCTCCAGGGCTTCCAGACCGCCGGCGGAAGCGCCGATGCCGATGATGGGAAAGGCCTGGGGCGGGGCTGGAGGCAGCGTTTCCGACGGCGCAGGCGCGACGGGGTCTGGCTTCGGGTTGCTATCTTTAGCGGTTTTACGCATGGAGTGGATTCCTGAAGCGAAGAGAGTCGGCCAAACCGTTGGCATCCTGGCATCGTCCAACCAGAGGCTCAATCATTCAAATATGATACATCTAAATCGCTGCGACCGCTGGCGAATATCGCCGCCGATTTATAGGTGAGGTGTGCCAAGCACGGCATTTCGGGCTACCATGACGCATCCATCCCACCGGGATTTTTCGCATGGCTAAACGCACTCCTTTATATGCCCGCCACGCCGCCCTGGGGGCGAAGCTGGTGGATTTCGGCGGCTGGGATATGCCGCTGCATTACGGCTCGCAGCTCGATGAACATCACCAGGTGCGCCGCGCCTCCGGCCTGTTCGACGTGTCGCACATGACCATCGTGGACTTCGCCGAACCCGCGCCGACCCGCGCGCTGTTGCGCTACCTGCTGGCCAACGACGTCGCTCGCCTCTACCCTGGCAAGGCGCTGTACACCTGTATGTTGAACCAAGCCGGCGGCGTCATTGACGATCTGATCGTCTACGACCGGGGCGAGATCGGCTACCGCCTGGTGCTGAACGCCGCTACCCGTGATAAAGATCTGGCCTGGATCACACCCATCGCCGAGCGTTTCGGCGCGGCCTGGCGCGAACGCGACGATCTGGCGATGCTGGCGGTGCAGGGGCCGGAGGCGCTGGCGAAACTGGAAGCCGTCCTCGGTGTGGATACCGTCGCCGCGATCCGCGCGCTTAAGCCGTTTCACGCGCTGGAAGCTAATGGCCTGTTCATCGCCCGCACCGGCTACACCGGCGAGGATGGCGTGGAAATCATGCCACCCGCCGCCCAAACCGCCGATCTCTGGGACCGGATTCTTGCCGCCGGCGTCGCCCCCTGCGGGCTGGGCGCCCGCGACACCTTGCGGCTGGAAGCCGGCATGAACCTGTACGGCAGCGACATGGACGAAACCACCACGCCGCTGGTCTCCGGACTGAGCTGGACCGTGGCCTGGGAACCGGCGGACCGCGATTTTATCGGTCGCGCCGCGCTGGAACGGCAACGGGCCGCCGGCGTACCGCAAACCTTCGTCGGCCTGGTGTTGGAGGAGCGCGGTGTGTTGCGCGGCCACCAGCACGTCTACGCCGGCGACCGCGAAATCGGCCAGATCACCAGCGGCACGTTCTCGCCGACGTTGAACCGCGCCATCGCGCTCGCGCGGGTCGAGGCCGGCGGCGGCGACCGTTGCCAGGTGGACATTCGCGGCAAGCGGTTGCCGGCGCGGGTGGTGAAACCGCCCTTTGTCCGCCATGGCCGCGCCCTGATCGCCTGAACCCAATTGCCAAACTGTTTTGAGGAAACGAGCATGAGCAGCATCATTCCCGCCGAACTGCGTTACACCGAATCCCATGAATGGGTGCGCGCCAACGACGACGGCACCGTCACCGTGGGCATCACCGACCACGCCCAGCACCTGCTCGGCGATCTGGTGTTCGTAGAAATCCCGGAAGTAGGCCGGACCGTGACCGCCGCCGAAAGCTGTGCGGTGGTCGAATCGGTCAAGGCCGCCTCGGATGTCTATAGCCCGCTGGACGGCGCTATCGTGGAAGTGAACGAGGCGCTGGCGGATAAACCGGAACTCATCAACGAGGACCCCTACGGCGAGGGCTGGATTTTCCGGCTCAAGACCACCGCCGCGCTGGAGGGGTTGCTGGACGCCAAGGCGTATGAGGCGATCGCTATCGCCGAGGACGAGGATGACGAAGGCTCGCTGGCCAATCCCAAGCTGGCCGACTGATCGGGGGCGCGTCGCTCATGCCGTTTATTCCCCATACTCCGGCCGATGTCCAGGCGATGCTGGCCGCGATTGGCGCACCGAACCTGGAGGCGCTGTTCGACGAAATTCCTCCGGTGCTGCGCATCGGCGAACTGCCGGCTCTGCCGGAGGCGCTGAACGAATTGCAGGTCAGCCGGCTGCTGGACACGCGGGCGGCGGCCATGCCCCGTCCGCTCTGTTTCCTGGGCGCGGGCGCCTACGAGCACCACATCCCGGCGGCGGTCTGGGAGATCGTCGGGCGCGGCGAGTTCTACAGCGCCTACACGCCCTATCAGCCGGAAGCCAGTCAGGGCACGCTGCAAGTACTCTATGAATACCAGAGCATGATGGCTGGCCTGACCGCCATGGACGTGTCCAATGCCTCGCTGTATGACGGCGCTTCGGCGCTGGCTGAGGCGGTATTGATGGCGGTGCGGGCCAACCGCAAATCCAAATCCAAACGGATTCTCATGCCGCGCGCCCTGCATCCGCTGTATCGGCGCACTGTCCATGCCATCGTCCACAATCAGGGCATCGAGCTGGTGGAACTGCCCTACGATCCGGTCGGCGGCCATACGCCGGTCGAGGCGCTGGCGACGTATGCCGGGCAGGATTTCGCGGCGCTCGCGATCCCGCAGCCCAATTTCTTTGGGACGCTGGAGGACGTGGACGCGCTGACCGACTGGGCGCACCGGCAAAATCTGCTGGCCATTGCCGTGGTCAATCCCACGGCGCTGGCGGTGCTCAAACCGCCGGGCGAATGGGGCGGAACCGGCGCGGACATCGTCTGCGGCGAAGGCCAGCCGCTGGGATCGCCGTTGAGTTCCGGCGGGCCGTATTTCGGATTCCTGTGCTGCCGGCAAGAACTGGTGCGGCAGATGCCGGGCCGGCTGGTGGGCCGCACCGTGGACCTGGACGGCAAGCCCGGTTTCACCCTGACGCTTCAGGCCCGTGAACAGCACATTCGCCGCTCCAAGGCCACCTCCAACATCTGCACCAATCAGGGCCTGATGGTGACCGCCGCCACGCTGTACCTGGCGCTGCTGGGTCCAAAGGGGCTGGAACAGGTCGCCGCCGCCTGCCACGCCAACACGCGGGCGCTGGTGGAGCGGTTGACCCAGATTCCGGGCGTGAGCCGGGCGTTCAACCGCCCGGTGTTCCACGAGGCGGTGTTGAAGCTGCCGCGCCCGGCGGGCGAGGTGCTGGACGGACTGCTGGCGCACGGCATTCTCGGCGGCTTCGATCTGAGCGGCGACTATCCCGAACTGGGCCACGCGCTGCTGGTCTGCGCCACCGAAACCCGGGATGAGGCGGATTTGCAACGGTATGCCGAGGCGCTGGCGGAGGTGGTTTGAACACCCGGATTGTTGACAACCCAACAATCCATTTTGCTGCTACCCCCTTTGTTCACTGAAGGAGATTGTACATGGCAACCCTGACTTTCAAAGGCAACCCGATCAACACCAATGGCGATCTGCCTGCCATCGGCGAAACCGCTCCCGATTTCAAACTGGTCACCGCTGAGTTGAAAGACATCACTCTGGCCGATTTCGCCGGCAAGAAAAAACTGCTGAACATCGTGCCCAGCCTCGACACCTCGGTATGCGCGCTGTCTACCCGCAAGTTCAACGAGCACGCCAAGGCCCACCCCGACACCGTGATCCTGGTCATTTCCGCCGATCTGCCATTCGCTCAGAAACGGTTCTGCGGCAGCGAAGGGCTGAGCAACGTCGTCACCCTGTCGATGATGCGCTCGCGCAAGTTCGCCAAGGATTACGGCGTGCTGCTGGAAGACGGACCACTGGCCGGCCTCACCGCTCGCGCCGTGGTCGTGCTGGATGCCAACGACCAGGTGCGCCATGTCGAACTGGTGCCCGAAATCGCCCAGGAACCGAACTACGAAGCGGCGCTGGCGGCGTTAAAGTAAGGTGGAAATTCGGGACACGACACCGGTCGTGTCCCGTCATCCGCAACGGAATGTATCCATGTGAGGTCAATGATGAAACTGGCTGTGATCGTGCATAAAGCCGAAGAAGGTGGCTATTGGGCCGAAGTGCCAGCTATTCCAGGGTGCGCTACTCAGGGCGACACTTTTGAAGAGTTGCTGGGTAATCTTTACGAAGCTGTAGAAGGTTGCCTTTCGGTGAATTTACAAGACATCCCGGTATCCGCCAATGATCGCCTGATGGAGATCGCCGTTTGAAATCCATCTCCGGCAAGGACTTTGTCAAACTGCTTGAGAAACAGGGCTGGCAATTGATGCGCGTTAATGGTAGCCACCACATTTATATGAAATCGGGTTACCGCGAACGCATCTCGGTACCGGTTCACGGCCATCAGAATTTGAAGACTGGCCTGCTCAAGCATTTCATGGAAGTCGCTGGTATTGATGAATCAGAACTTTAAAGTTTACCTAACCCTTACGCTTCCTGGCCTAATTTGGTGCTCCCCATGCTGATCTTCGACCAGTCCCGTCCCGGTCGCCGGGCGGTTATTCCCGCCGCCGCACCCGACAACGCCCTGTCCGATATTCCCGCATCGCTGCGCCGCCGCCGCGCCGCGCCTTTGCCGGAAGTGTCCGAGCTTCAGGCGGTGCGCCACTACACCCGGCTGTCGCAAAAGAATTTTTCCATTGACACCCATTTCTACCCGCTGGGTTCCTGCACGATGAAGTACAACCCACGGGTTTGTCACCGGCTGGCCTCGCTGCCCGCGTTTCTCGCTCGCCACCCGCTGGCGCCGGAACACATCAGCCAGGGCTTTCTCGCCAGCCTGTACGAGTTGCAGGACATGCTGCGGGAAGTGACGGGGATGCAAGCCGTGTCGCTGACGCCGATGGCCGGGGCGCAGGGTGAATTCGCCGGGATGGCGATGATTCGCGCCTATCACGTCGCTCACGACGACCACGCCCGCCGCGAAGTTCTCGTGCCCGACGCCGCCCATGGCACCAATCCCGCCACCGCCATCATGTGCGGGTTCACAGTCCGGGAAATTCCCACCGACGCCCACGGCGACGTGGACCTCGCCGCCCTGCGCCAGGCAGTCGGGCCGCAAACCGCCGGGCTGATGCTGACCAATCCCTCGACCCTGGGCGTGTTCGAGCGGAACATCACCGAAATCGCCGCCATCGTCCACGCCGCCGGCGGGTTGCTCTACTACGACGGAGCCAATCTCAACGCCATTCTTGGCAAGGCGCGGCCCGGCGATATGGGCTTCGACGTGATGCACATGAACCTGCACAAGACCTTCGCCACGCCGCACGGCGGCGGTGGCCCGGGCGCCGGCCCGGTGGCGGCCAACGCCCGGCTGGAGCCGTTCCTGCCGATTCCCGTTGTTGGCAAGGACGGCGACCACTACCGCTGGCTGAGCGAGGCCGACCGGCCTCAGAGCATCGGTCGCTTGTCGGCGTTCATGGGCAACGCCGGGGTGCTGCTGCGCGCCTGGGTTTACGCCCGGATGCTGGGTCGCGCCGGCATGGGCCGGGTCGCCGAATACTCGGCCCTGAACGCTAATTATCTGCTGGCGGAACTGGCGAAGGCCGGCTTCGATCCCGCCTTCCCGCAGCGCCGGGCCAGCCACGAATTCATCATCACCCTCAAGCGCCAGGCCAAAACGCTTGGAGTGACAGCGATGGATTTCGCCAAGCGGTTGCTCGACCTCGGCTTTCATGCCCCGACCACCTATTTTCCGATGCTGGTGCCGGAATGCCTGCTGATCGAGCCGACCGAAACCGAGTGCAAGGAGGAGCTGGACGCCTTCGTGGCGGCCATGGCGCAGATCCAGCGCGAAGCCGAAACCGATGCTGATTGGGTCAAAGGAGCGCCGCATCATCGCCCCATTCGGCGGCTGGACGAGGTGCGGGCTGCCCGCGATATGGATCTGGCCTGGCGGCCGACCGCCGGAGTCTGACTCCCGATGGGATTTCAACAGCACAAGGGCTGGCGCCGGCTGGTCAACGCCACCGGCTATTCCTGGGCGGGGCTGAGAGCGGCCTGGCGCAACGAGGAAGCGTTTCGGCAGGAGGCGCTGCTGTGCACCGCGCTCGCGCCGCTGGCCTTGTGGCTGGGCGACGGCGCGGTGGAGCGGGCGCTGCTGCTCGGCAGTCTGTTGCTGATCGTGATCGTCGAGTTGCTCAACACCGGGATCGAGGCGGCCATTGATCGCATCGGCCCGGAACGCCACGAACTGTCGGGCCGGGCCAAGGACATCGGCTCGGCGGCCGTGTTCGTGGCGCTGCTCAACGCCGGCGTGGTGTGGCTGTTGATCCTGTTGGCCTGAGGAATATTTTGCTCGGTATTGACCTGCACATCATGAGGAGCCCTCATGGGCATCGACGAAAGACGGCGGCAAAAGAAGCTCGCCAAGAAAGCGGCGGAACGCAAGGCTCGGCAAGCGGAAAGGAAATCGTTGGTGACGGGAGGTTCCGCGAAGCTGGCGGCCCAGTTTCCCATTGGCGATTGCCTGGCGCCCATCGGCCTGTTTGAGGAGGGCATCGGCACTGTGGTGCTGACCCGCTTGCTGCCCGGCGGCGAGATCGCGGTGGCGGGCTTCCTGGTGGATACCTACTGCCTTGGGGCCAAGAACGCCCTGTATCGCGTGCTCTCCCTAGCGGAGTACGACTACTATCGAGGGCAGATCGAAGCGCAGACGCCCCTGGAGCGCATTCATCCCAGTTGCCTGCGCAAACTGGTCGAGGGGGCGGTCCGGTATGCGCGGGATCTCGGCTTTCCGCCGCACCCCGACTACGCCCGGGCCGCCCAGTTGTTTGGCGACATTGACGCCGCGGCCTGCCCGGTCCGCTATGTCTACGGCAAGGGTGGCCAGCCGTTTTATGTCAGCGGCCCCAACGAAAGCGCCGCGCAATCGCGCAAGATCATCGACACCCTGGCACGGCGGCTCGGCCCGGACGGCTTTCATTACATGACCGCGCTCGGTGGCCCCGAACCCAGTACCAGCACGCCGATGCTGGGTCAATCCGCTCAATTAATCAGCTACGAAATCAGCGACGAACCTCTGGGGGATACCGCCTACGACCGACTGCCCCAGTCGGTCAAGGATGAAATGGAACAGATCTATTACCTGCTGCGTCAAAAACCCAGGGAGACTATTTCCCAGTTGTTGCCGCTGATCGAGCGGCATCCCGAAGTGCCCCAACTTTATAACTACCTGCAATCGGCCTATCAATTGCTCCATGATCGGGAAAACGCCCAACGGATTCTTGATGAGATGCTGGAGCGTTTCCCCGATTACCTGTTCGGCCGGATCGCTTATGCGCGGGATTGCCTGGAACGGGGTGATCTCGACAAGGTTGTGGAAATCTTCGAGGGCAAGTACGACCTCAAGCTGCTTTATCCCGACCGTGAGCGCTTTCACATTTCGGAGGTGTTGAATTTTGACTACATCATGGCCTGGTACTTCCATGCCAAAGGGGATCACGACCGCGCCGAGATGTACTACAAGGTTCTCAAGCAAATTGATCCCGAACATGAAGCAACCCGGGCCACCGACCGGTTGCTCCATCCCTCGCCCATCGCAGCCTGGCTGCGCAAGCTGGCGCAAAAAAGCTGAAGGTATTACGTGGTTTCCGGCCAACCAGCCAACTGCTCCAGACGCAACCCCGGCGCGGCCTGATCGGGGCGCGCGCCGTAGGGAACCACGCCCAGCAGCGGGGCGTTCAGACGAGTTTGCAGGGTTTCCAGATTGGCCTCGAAGCGGGCCATGGCGGGATCAATCCGGTTGGCAACCCAGCCGGCCAAGGTCAAACCCCGGTTGCTAATCGCCTCGGCGGTGAGCAGGGCGTGATTGAGACAGCCCAGCCGCATCCCCATCACCAGCACCACCGGCGCGGCCAGGCGTTGCGCCAAATCCGCCGTGTCGGTGCGCGCGTCGAGCGGTACCCGAAAGCCGCCCACACCTTCCACCCAGACCACGTCCGCCAGTGGCCGCAACCGCTCGAAGGCTTGGCGAATCACCTCGATAGCGATGGGCCGGCCCGCTTCGGCGGCAGCGATGTGGGGCGCGATGGGCGGGACGTATAAATACGGATTGACCCATTCCAGCGGCGGCTGCACCGAACTGGCCGCGAGCAACTGCACGACATCGTCATTGCGCCCGTCGTCCTCGACCCCTGCCGCGATGGGTTTCATGCCGACGGCGGTCAATCCCAACCGGCGCGTGGCGTGCAACAGGGCGCAGGTCACCAAGGTCTTGCCCACCCCGGTATCGGTGCCGGTGACGAAAAAGGCGCGGTTCATGGTCGCGTGGCGATCAGCCACACCCCGTCATAGGTCAATGGCAGTCCCGCCGCTTCCCGCAACTGTTCGTAGCGAGCATTGATCGCCTGCCACGCGCTGCGCCCGAGGGGCGTCGGGCGACGCTGCTCGACTTCACGGGCGCCCACCGCCTTGACGCTGCGCAACGCGCTGCGCGCATCGGGATAATGACGGCGCACGGCACGACGTTCCCAGACCCTCACCTGCCAGCCAGCGGCCCGGCCATCGGTCAGCCAGCGTTCTGGCGGCGGCACGGCCAGCACGTGGCTGTAGGCATCGGTCCCGGCGAAGGCATGGCGCAGTTCGGGAAAGTTGTCCGCGCCGAGCGTGGCGACCGCCAGCCACCCCCCCGGTTCAAGGACCCGCGCGGCCTCAGCCAGACAGCGGCGTGGATCGTTCCATTGCCAGGTCAGATTCGACCAGTAGCCGCCGAAACGGTGGTCCCCGAAGGGCAAGGCTTCGATGTCGGCGCAAATCACCTTGGCGCCGGGATGTTGCCTGCGCGCCACCGCCAGCATCGCAGGCGCGAAGTCGAGCAGGACAAGTTCAGCCCGGGGCCAGCGTTGCGCCAGCCAGCGCGCGCTGTAGCCGGTGCCGCAGCCGGCATCCAGCATGGCATCGGGGTCCGCAGCCAGGTCGGTTTGCCGCAAATAGGCAGCCAGTTGATCGGACATCTCGCGCTGCACGTCGGCCGCCGTGTCGTAACCGGTCGCGGCCTGATCGAAGGCTTGGCGAATGCGCTGCTTGGCCGGCAGCGCGGCGGACAGATCAAGCCCGCTGATCGGCGCAGTCATGGAGAGCCGCGATGAGGTCGTCAATTTGGGATTCGCGATGCGCCGCCGACAGGGAAATCCGCAGCCGGGCCGTGCCCGTCGGCACGGTGGGCGGCCGAATGGCCGGAACCCACAACCCGCGTGCGAACAGCCGTTCGGCCAGGCGCACAGCGGCCTCGTTCCCGCCGATCAGCAACGGTTGAATCGCGGTTGGCGAGGGCAACAAGCGCCATGGCAGACCGCTGAGACCATCCCGCAACCGCAGGATCAGGCGCTGCAAATACGCGCGCCGCTCGTCGCCCGCCGCGATCAGTTCCAGACTGGCCAGCAGCGCGGCGGCCAGGATCGGGCTGGAGGCGGTGGTGAAAATGTACGACCGCGCCCGCTGCATCAGCCACTCGATCACCCGCCGGTCACCGGCGACGAACGCCCCCGACACGCCAGCGGCTTTGCCCAGCGTCCCCATCAGGAGCAACCGGGGTGACGGCGGCAGATCGAAATGGGCGAGGCTGCCCCGTCCGCCGGGACCGAGCACGCCGAACCCGTGGGCGTCGTCCACCACCAGCCAGGCGTCGAAACGCTCGGCCAGATCGAACAGCGCCGGCAATGGCGCCAGATCGCCGTCCATGCTGAACACCGCGTCGGTGAGAATCAGCTTGCGACGGGCCTGACTCTGTTCCAGCCGGCGGGCCAGTGCGTCCACATCGCCATGCGGGTAGCGCACGTGCTCGGCGCGGGCCAGCAGGGCGGCGTCGATCAGCGAGGCGTGATTCAGCTTGTCGGCGAAAATGGCGTCGTCGCGCCCGACCAGCGTGGGGGCGACGGCCAGATTCGCCATATAGCCGGTGGTGAAGTACAGCGCCCGCTCCCGCCCGACGAACGCCGCGAGTTGCTCTTCCAATTCCGCGTGCGGTCGCAGGTGGCCGCTGACCGCGTGCGAAGCGCCGCTGCCGACACCCCAGCGGCTGGCGGCTTCTCGCGCCGCCGCGACGAGGGCCGGATGATTGGCCAGACCGAGGTAATCGTTGCTGCAAAAGGCGACGACGCGCCGACCTTCGATCACCGCTTCCGGGCCGCAGGGCGCGTCCAGCGTCCGGCGGCGACGCAGCAGACCATCAGCAGCCAGTTGGGCCAGGCCCGTTTCCAGTTCGTCCCAGATCATATCCCCTGCTTCCCTTTCAGTTCTCCAGCCGCTTGAGATCACGATAAAAGTTCTCGTGAGGGCCGACCATCAGCAGTTTGACGGTGTCCTCGGCAAGGAGACGGTAGGCCAGCAGGCTCATCTGATTACCCAGCCGAAATTTGTAGACCTGGATTCCAGCCAGATCACCGACCTTGACTTCACCGAGGCCGGGGTTGCCGGCGATGGCGCTTACGGCGTCATCCAGGTCAGCCTTTTGCCGCGGGTGCAGCTTCTTGACCGCACGTTCGAAAGTCGGGGTGACGAGGAGACGCATCAGCCGAACCGGTATTCGCCGACAGGATCTTCCTGATCGGCGATCAGGATGTCACGAATCACGGAAAAAGGCAGATCCGGGTTTTCCTCGGCGATCTTGCCAATTTGCGACCAGTATTCGATCTGCTTGGGCACCGAGCGGTGCTGAATGGCGGCGTAGCGCCGGGCCTGATCAACCAGCGTTTCGGGCAATTTGACATTGATGGACATCGCGACCTCCTGTGAACGGGTTCATCATAAATTCTCAGGTTCCAAAAAGGAACCCAGCCTGTTCGGTCCCTGCGTTTTTGCGGTCGCTCGTCGGGTTCTCTGCGATCATGCCAGCGCCGCGTCCAGCGCCGCGACCGCCCGTTCGGCCAGCAGGGCGGCTTCGGCGTCGTCGAGAATGTAGGGCGGCATGAAATAGAGCGTGGTTCCCAGCGGGCGCAGCAGGATTTCGCGTTGCAGCGCCGCGCGGTAGAAGCGCGGGCGGAAATCGGGATCGTCGGTATCAATGTCCACCGCCCAGATCATGCCGCGATGACGGAAATGCCGCGCCTGGGGATGATTCGCCAGCGGCGCCAGCAAGGCGGTGAAGTGCTCGGCGAAGCGCCGGTTGCGGGCCAGCACATCATCCTCGGCGAAGATGTCCAGAGTCGCCAGCGCGGCGCGGCAGGCCAGCGGGTTGCCGGTGTAGGAATGGGAATGGAGAAAGCCGCGCGTTACGGCGTCGTCGTAGAAAGCGGCAAACACGTCATCCGTGGTCAGCACTGCCGACAGCGGCAGATAACCGCCGGTCAGGCCCTTGGACAGGCAGAGAAAGTCGGGGCGGACGCCGGCCTGTTCGTGGGCGAACAGCGTGCCGGTGCGCCCGAACCCGACCATGATTTCATCGGCGATCAGATGGACTTGATAGCGGTCGCACAGATTGCGGGCCAGCCGCAAATACGCCGGGTCGTGCATCGCCATCCCGGTCGCGCCCTGCACCAGCGGCTCGACGATCAGGGCGGCGATGGAATCATGGCGCGCGGCCAGCGTCGCTTCCAGCGCGGTCGCGGCGCGTTGGGCCACCTCGGCGGCGGATTCTCCCGGTTCCGCCTGGCGCGCGTCCGGCGAGGACACGGTGATGGCTTGCCGCAGCAGGGGCGCGTAGACCTCCTTGTACAGCGCGACATCGCTCACCCCCAGCGTGCCCAGCGTTTCGCCGTGATAGCTGCCGGCCAGACAGAGAAAATGGTTCTTGTCGGGCTGGCCGTGATTGCGCCAAAAGTGAAACGACATCTTGAGGGCGATTTCCACCGCCGAGGAGCCATCCGAGGCATAGAAGCAATGGCCCAGCGCGCCCCCGGTCAGGGCCGAGAGCCGCTCCGACAGTTCCACTACCGGCGCGTGGGTGAAGCCGGCCAGAATGACCTGTTCCAGCCGGTCGAGCTGATCCTTGACGGCGGCATTGATGCGCGGGTGGGCATGGCCGAACAGATTGACCCACCACGAACTGATGGCGTCCAGATAGCGCCGACCCTCGAAATCGTACAGCCACGCGCCCTGACCCCGCGCCACCGGAACCAGCGGCAAGACGCCGCTGGCGTGGAGCTTCATCTGGGTGCAGGGATGCCAAACGGCCTTCAGACTGCGGTCGAGCCAGTCGCGGTTGCTCATGGGCGGATTTGCTTAGACCCCGTACAGGCCCAGCTTCTCGAACAGGGCTTCATCGCGCGCCATTTGCGGATTGCTGGTGGTCAACAGCTTGTCGCCGTAGAAAATCGAATTGGCCCCGGCCAGGAAGCACAACGCCTGTTCGGCCTCGCTCATCTGTTCACGCCCAGCGGACAGACGGACGTAGCTGCGCGGCATGGTGATGCGGGCGGCGGCGATGGTGCGCGCGAACTCGAAAATATCGGTCGGTTCGTTGTTGGCGAGCGGCGTGCCGGGAATGGCGACCAGGTTGTTGATCGGCACCGATTCCGGCGGCGGATCGAGATTGGCCAGCGTGGCGATCAGCCCGGCCCGGTGCAGGCGCGATTCCCCCAGGCCGACGATGCCGCCGCTGCATACCTTGAGACCGGCCTCCCGCACGCCGCGCAAGGTATCGAGCCGATCCTGGTAGGTATGAGTGGTGACGATCTCCTCGTAATACTCCGGGGCGGTGTCGAGATTATGGTTGTAGTAATCCAGGCCAGCTTCCCGCAACTGTTGCGCCTGCCCTTCCTTGAGCATCCCCAGCGTCACACAGGTTTCCAGCCCGAGCGCCTTGACCGCGCGCACCATGTCCAGCACCGGCCCCATGTCCTTGTCCTTGGGACCACGCCAAGCCGCGCCCATGCAGAACCGGCTGGCGCCTTGCTCCTTGGCGGCCCGGGCGGCGGCCATCACTTCGTCGAGCGCCATCAGGTTCTGATTTTCCAGGCCGGTATGGTGGCGCTTGGACTGCGAGCAATAGCCGCAATCCTCGGAACAGTTGCCGGTCTTGATCGACAGCAGAGTCGAACGCTGCACCGCGTTGGGAGCGAAATTCGCCCGCAAGACTTCCTGCGCCCGAAACAGCAGATCGGCGAAAGGCAGCTCGAACAGCGCCAGCACCGCTTCCACGCTCCAGGCGGGGACGTGGAAGATCAGGGACTGCGCATCAAGCGGGGTTTGCGACGGTGTAGCGACGTTATTCATAGGGCCTGATTTCCGGGATGGATGGACGAGGTTTAAGAGTATAAGGGGGAAGCGTGAAGAATAAAGGTGAAAAGCCAATGGCTATGGTAGGTCATTGGCTATGCCCGCCACTACTCTCCAAGCGCGCCGGCTGAAAGCGTTTCTGGCTGATCGGGAACTGGCGGCAGCGGGCCATGCTCCCCCTTCAACCGTTCCAGCCGCTGCCAGGCTTCCAGCACACAGGCTGCCGACCAGGCCTGCGCCGGCGCGCCACGCGGATGATGGGGCGGGGCGCCATCGAAAATCTCGCTGACCGTGCCCAAGCCGGCATCGCACAAATGATCGCGGATCGGTTCCAGCCAGGCTTGCGCCGCCGCCGCGTCGCCGTGAATCTGGTATTCAGCCAGGGCGTAATGGCCCAGCAGCCAGGCCCACACCGGCCCCTGATGGTAGCCGC
>CALMNY010000494.1 GCA_937872125.1 uncultured Candidatus Competibacteraceae bacterium
CTTCCGGGTTGACCACGAAGGTGCCGCGCAGCGCCAGACCTTCTTCCTCGATCATGACATCGAAACCACGGGTGATCGCACCGGTGGGGTCGCCGATCATCGGATACTTGATCTTCTTGATCGTGTCCGAAGCGTCATGCCAGGCCTTGTGGGTGAAGTGGGTGTCGGTGGACACCGAGTAGACTTCCACGCCCAGCTTCTGGTACTCGGCGTACAGATCGGCCATGTCGCCCAGTTCAGTCGGGCAGACGAAGGTGAAGTCGGCGGGGTAGAAGAAGAACACCGACCACTTGCCCTTGACGCTGGCATCGGTGACCTCGACGAACTTGCCATTGTGGTAGGCCGTCGCTTTGAAGGGCTTGATTTCGCTGTTGATCAGGGACATCGCGTCATCTCCAGGGGTTGATAGAACGGTTTGGTGAATTCGATGGCGTAAAGTCTAGGCGCAAATGCTGCATTGATCTAATTGATTATCCAAATACCGTCTATTGAATAACCCTATCAGACCAGCGTCGCGCGCCTACCAGACGTCGGGAAAAGCATAAAATAACTGGGGCTGGGTTGCGCCAATTCAAGTCCCGGCAACAAAATGTTGCCGGTGTGGACTGGATCCGGCCGGCTTCTACCAGCTTTCAGGGTGTCAGTGAACGACATGTCTTCCCGATTGACGGCGCGAACCTTTCGGCGGCGGGTGCTCCGGCCCACGGAGGGCGTCTTTCTGTTCCATCCCCGGATGATGGAGCGCCTGATCCGCCGTCACCTGAGCGACAGCGCGCCGGGTCTCGCTATTCCGCCCGTGGGGTATTATCTGATGCCGCGCGCCGCCTTTCTGGTCGGCCTGGAGGAGGAAAATCCCGATGTGCTGGCGGTGATCGAGGGACTTAACCTGCCGGATCGGGTGATTCTGTTGCCCATGCCGGCGGCGCAGGAGTTGGCCGCAGGCGAGGCGGCGCGCTGGCTGCGCGACTACTGGGGCCGTCGGTTCGAGGCGGAAGTGACGCGCGCCTGGCAGGTGGCCCGTCAGGATAATCAGGATTACGATGCGTTCGGCGCTCGGGGCCTGGCCCAGCAGATTGGCGAACGGGGATTCCACGAGGCGCGCGCCCTGCTTGAGCAGGACCGGCGCGTGGCGCTGGATCAGGACGACGAAACGCTGTGCCCGCATTTCGTCGGTTTTGTCGTGTATCTGCGCTATTTCGTCCCCGGCGCGCGCGCCTACTTTTTTCCCGCCATTCAGGACTGGGTTGGGCTGGATCGCTGGCTCAAGGACGGTGGGCTGGATCTGCCGCCGCCCCGGCACGGCAGCCGCCGCCCGCAGCTTCTGGTCCGGAGCCGCCCCTCCGGTTTTAACGGCGCTCCTGATTACGAACCGGAACTGCCGCTGCGCCTGCCCTTTGGCCACCATGACCCTGATCTGGCCGATGGCGTGAATACGATCCTGCCGCTGGCGGTGAAACCCACGGCTGTTTTGCGTCGGGAACCCCCGGTACAACCGGCCCCGGCCAGCGTAGCGGATAGCGCCGCGCGAGTCCGGCTGATCGCCGCGCGTAGCCAGGACGCATTGCGCCAGGCTCTGGCCCTGACCCGCAAACCGGGCGGGCTGGCCGTGCTCTGGCGCGACCTGACTGGACGCCTGACGCCAGCCGCAGGACAGTTGGCCGAGTGGCTGGAGGGTCAGTGGGGCGCGTGGGGCCGTGCTGCGCCGCCTGCGTGGATTGTCACCGCACGTTTGCGCCTCTTCCGTCAGGGGGTCCAGGCAGCGTTCAGGGCCGAAATGGCCGGCCGCTATGGCGCGGCGCTCCGCTGTTTAAGCATGGCCCGGCGCCAGTATTGGGGAATGCTGGCTCCCTCCCTCCTGGTGGGGGAGCGTTGGGGTGGGGGGGATGTCGTGATGCGAACGCTGGAGCAGCATCAGCACGACATCGTCGAAGCGCTGGCTCACACTCTGGCCGCTACCTGGAAGGTAAACGCCCGGTCCACGCGCCTGCTGGAGCAGTTGATTCAGCGGGTGTTGGACGAATCCGCCACCGCCCGGTTTTCCGGCCCCTACTCCCGCCTGTTGCGTGACCTGGAACAAATTGTCCTGGAAGGACAGACCGAATATTACCGGTTGCAACCCATTCGCTGGTTGTGGAGCGGCGGTCGGCAACCCGTGCAGTTGGGGTTGCCGTTTCAGGGACCGCTCAAGGCGTTGCGCGCCCTGAACGCCGCGAAAATCCATCTTGACCAGTTACCCTGGTCCGGGGCGGAGGTCGCCCATTTCACCGCGCCGCTGCAAACCCTGGGCGATCAAATCAGCCAGCGGCTCCGCCAGCAGTTACTCCCGCGCTTGCGCACCCTGCTGGATGGCGCCGGCTTCCGCCCCGCGGATTCCCGGCAGCAGGTCGCGCGGCATGTGCTTCAGGAAGAGCTGTTCGATACGATCCTGCGGCGCTGGCATCTGCGCTTTACCGACCTGCGGGATGCGGTGGCCCGTCACGAGTTACGCCTGCCGGACCCGGGCTGGCGCGAGTTGTTGCTGGGAGATCGGCTGGCGCGCTTTAATCGCCAAGCCAGCGCCGCCCTGCCAGGGGTGTATCGGCCTGGTGAATTTTACCTGAAGGGCCTGCAACAGTTGATCGCCCCGCTGTTTGGCACAGTTGCTGGCCGGGCGATGACCCGATTGCTGCTGTTTCCGCTCGGCGTCGCCTTCATCGGGCTGGAAGCGCTGGGCTATCTGCTGAGTCTGATGCCGCTGGCGTCGGCTCCGGTACGGCTGGTCAATCCCGGTTCCGTGCTGGGGGTCGGCGCAGGGTTGGCGGTTATGCTTTACACCGAGCCGGGGCGAAACGCCGCCGCCGCGCTGGGCTGGGGGTTTCGCTGGCTGTTCGCCGAATTGCTGAATCGGCGGGTGGCGCGGTGGCTGCGCTGGGGGCGGACCATCCGCTGGTGGCGGTATCCACGAGTTCGGCGCACTTTCCGCTATCTGCTGGAACCGTTGCTGATCGGCCTGGCGTTGGCGTTGCCGCTGATCGGGATTGCCGGCAGCCTTGGTTTCAGCCCGGCCGGGCTTCCCGCCTTTCTGATCACGCTCGGCTTCATCCTGGGCAGCCTGCTGCGCAACAGCCAGTCCGGACGCCGGTTGCTGGACGCCGTGATCACCGGGTTCGCGACCTTCTGGCGGCGGGTGCATCACGCCTTACTGACCGGGCTGTTTCACTGGGTCGTTGATTTCTTCGGCTGGTTGATGCACAGCATCGAACAGGCGTTGCATCGGGTGGATGAAGCCGTCAGCCATCATCGCGGCGAAGGGCGCGGCGTGATGGCAGCCAAGGCCATCCTCGGCCCGGTGTGGCGGGCCATCAGCGATGGGATTCATTTCTACGCGGCCGTATTGGTCGAGCCCCAGATCAACCCGATCAAGCATTTCCCGGTGGTCACCGTCGCGGACAAGCTGATGCTGCCGTTCTTTCCCGCCTTGACGACCGCCCTGCTGGCGCTGCTGGACCCGGTGTTGCCCCGCTTTCTCAGCGTGCCGCTGGCGACCGTGACCGTGCTGTTGTCGCCTGGCCTGTTCGGATTTCTGGCCTGGGAACTGAATGAGAACTGGAAGCTGTATCGCGCCAACCATCCTGACCACGCGCAACCGGCGCGCTTCGGCCCCGAGGGGGAGACGCTGTGCACCCTGCTCCGGCCAGGGTTCCATTCGGGCGCGCTGCCCAAGGCGTTTGCCGAACTTCGGGCGGTGATCCGCCTGGAAAACGAACACCAGCGCAGCTATTCCCAGCGGTTGCGTCAGGCCGAAACACAACTGAGCCGGATTCTGGAATGCCTGCGGGCGTTGGCAACCCGTGAACTGGGGTTCGCGTTGACCGAGCGGTGGCGGGCGGCGGGTTATCAGCGGGCCGAGGCGGCGATGATAAGGCTGGAGGCGGCGACGATGTCACTCGATCTGGAGATGGCGCTGTATCCCCAGGGTCGGGAGGAAACCGTAGCGGGGCCGATCCTGCTTGATCTCTGCTTCGATCTTGGGGCGGACGGACTGCGGGGCGCATTCAGTCTGGGCGGGCCGGTCGAAACCCTGGACGCGGAGGAAAGGGCCTGGCTGGAAGCGGAAGCGGCGTATTTTCTGGAGCGGGCGGGCGCTGGATGTTGACAACTTGACCGTGGAATCGGCTTCAGAGGCTGTCGAAAACGCCTCTCAGTCAACCAGCGCATCCAGGGCTTTCTGAAAGCGGTTAGCGTGTGAACGCTCGGCCTTGGCCAGGGTCTCGAACCAGTCGGCGATTTCGTCGAAGCCTTCATCCCGGGCGGTCTTGGCCATGCCAGAGTACATGTTGGTGTATTCGTGGGTCTCGCTGGCGATGGCCGACTTCAGATTGTCGCGCGAAGAGCCTATTGGCAAACCGGTCACCGGATCGCCGACCTGAGCCAGATAATCCAGATGGCCATGCGCATGGCCGGTTTCGCCTTCTGCCGTCGAGCGGAATAGAGCCGAGACATCGTTCTGTCCTTCGATATCCGCCTTGTTGGCGAAATACAGGTAGCGGCGGTTGGACTGTGCCTCGCTAATGAAAGCGGCTTTTAAATTTTCTTCGGTCTTGGAACCTTTAAGCTGCACGGGCTGACTCCTTGCTTGAATGTGATCGGCGGTAGGCTGCGGGCGAAGCGGTTGCCGGCAAGCCCCTTGTGGTTCGAACTGGTGGTTCCGCTA
>CALMNY010000495.1 GCA_937872125.1 uncultured Candidatus Competibacteraceae bacterium
GCGTGCCTGGATGATCCTGAAATTTCCGCCGATACCGCCAGTCGGCGGCTATTGGCTGAGTTAGGCAAAACCGCTGAGCCGCTGGCCGTTATGGCGGAACTGACGACGTTTGGCGTTGATTCCAATGCGCCGCTGGAAGATCGCTGCCGGGGCGATTGGCAACAGGACCCGGCGCTGCGCAACGAGTTTCCCAATTTCGATGCTTATCTCGCGTACCGCAAAGCGGAAGCGGCTGGGCAAGTTCATATTTTCAAGCGGTGAGGATTGATCCATGACGACTTTAGCGGCTGATAGCCCACGTACCTACGAACTGGGAACGGTGAATGAAATCCCGGTGGTAGCCAATGACATCATCTATGAAGGATCGGCGGTCGGCTTGAGTTCCGGCTATGCGCGCCCGCTGGTGGCGTCGGATACCTTTGTCGGGTTTTGCGAGCAGACCGTAGACAACACCGGCGGCGCGGCGGGCGCGAAAAACGTCCGCGTCATCGCCAGCGGCCTTATTCAACTGGCGGTGACCGGCGTGGCGGCGGTGACCGATGTCGGCGCGGCGGTCTATGCCAGCGACGACAACGCATTCACCACGACCGCCAGCACCAACACCTACATCGGCGCGGTGCGGCGCTTCATCAGTTCGGGCGTGGCCCTGGTCGAGTTTGATACCCCGCGCCCGCCCGGTACGGTGGTTGCTACGGCCCTGGCCAGCAGCGCCGTGGAAACCGCCAAGATTGCCAATCTGGCGGTCACGACTGCCAAAATTGACGCGGATGCGGTGACCAACGCCAAGATCGCGGATGCGCAGATCAGCCTGGAGCATCTGGACACCGGCATCGCGCCCAGCCATGTGGTGAAGTACTGCGGCACGATCACCTGGTCTGGTTCCCAAGCGGCGCTAGCGACCACGGTGGCCGGAGTGGCCGCTACGGACAAGGTGGTGGCCTCGTTCCTGGTGAACCCCTCACAGGCCGCCTACATCGCCAAGGTCGTTCCGACGACCGATACGATCACGATTACTTTATCTGCTGCGAATACCGGCAATGACGCGCAAATCAGCTACGTCGTGCTGCGTGCCGCCGCCTAATCAAAGTTGCACTGTCGGGAGACAGAGCGGAGGTTTTTATGAGTGCTCAAGGTCTTAGCTCTCGCGCCATTATTGGCGAGTTTTACAAAACGCTGGAACAGGACATCGGCGCCAGTTGGATTCCGACCATCTCCAACATCTTCACCAGCGACCAGGAAGGCGAAACCTATCGCTGGCTGGGCATGGTCCCGGCGATGCGGGAGTGGATCGGCGGGCGGCAGGCCAAAGGTTTCCGCGCCAACGGCATCACCATCCCAAACTTGCACTTTGAGGCGACTCTTGAGGTGCTGGTCCGGGAAATGCGCCGCGACAAGACCGGTCAGGTCATGGTTCGCGTCCGGGAACTGGCGCTGCGGGCCAATGCCCACTGGGCGAAGCTTTTGTCTACCTTGATTGCGGCGGGCGGCAGCACCGTGTGCTATGACGGCGAGTATTTCTTTGATACCGACCATCCCGAATCCGGCACCAGCCAGTCCAACAGCATCAGCGTGGATATTTCCGAGTTGCCCGCGTCGGTCAAAGGCACCACCACCGCGCCGAGCGTGGAACAGATGCAGGCGAGCATCATGGCGGCGGTCCAGGCGATCTATGGATTCGTGGATGACCAGGGTGAGCCGACCAACGAGAACGCCCGCCGCTTCCTGGTGATGGTGCCGCCGTCGCTGTGGACACCGGCCTATCAGGCGGTTTATTCCCCGCTGGCCGGCACCCTGCAATCGAGTCTGGATCAGATTCGCACCGGCGGGCTTGATCTGGTTCCAGTGGTCAATAGCCGGCTGAGCGCCTGGACGGCCAACTTTGCCGTGTTCCGTACTGATTCGGAAATCAAGCCGCTGATCCGGCAACAGGAAACTGACATTCAGGTGAAAGCGATTGCCGAGGGGAGCGAACTCGAATTTAATGAGGATAAGCACCACTACGGTATTGATGCGTGGCGTAATGTTGGTTATGGCGATTGGAAAGCCGCCTGCCTGGTCACGATGACCTAAAGGCGCGCCGATGTTGACCAGCGTCAAGACGCAAGTTATCACGACCTTCCCCGCCGGAGTGCGTCTCCGGCTGGGGGAGGCGCAAGTCATTCACCGGGCGGCGCGGTTACGCAGTGTCGGCAAGGGCTTGTATGACGTCCTCGATCCGGTGCAATTCAAGGCCGGTGAAATTGTTGGTCTGGACCTCAAACTGCTTCCCAAAGAGTTGCGGGACGGGCTGGAGCCGATCAAGGAGCCGCTCAAGGAGCCGACATGAGCGTTATTACCGCCAATCGCCCGAATGCCCCGAATAACGCGCAAATCGCGGTCGCCGCCGCGATGCCCGTGATCTATGCCGCCGCCTCGATAGACGAAACGCTGCCGTGGCCGATCAACATCACGGCAGTGCCGGGATCAGGGACGCCCGCCGGAACGATGCTGGTGGAATACCAGACCGCCAGCAGCGGCGAATGGATAGAGTGGCCCGCTGGCACCGTATCTGTGGCTACAACCTACCTGCTGACCGGCCCGGTCTATGCGTTGCGGTTTACCGCCGACACCTGGAACGGCGTGGTGGAACTGGCGCAATGAGCTATGTTGATACGATCATCGCCGCCGCGTTGCCCGCGCCGTTGCGGGCCAATTTCGGCGACGATGCGACGTATACGCCGCCCGCTGGCGCAGCGGTAAGCACCTGGATCATTCTGACAAAAAGCAGCGATTTGGTGAGCGAGTACGGCGAGACTTTTGAGCCGCGCCAGACCGCGCTGTTGCCCAAAAGCGATGTCGCGGCCCCGGTGATTGGCGCCGCATTGGCGGTCGGCACGGCTACGTACCGGATTGATCAGATCATTGCCCGCGATGACCTGTTCCATACCGTAGCACTGAGTGTGTCATGACCGCCAAAGCCACCGCGATTCTCAGCCAACTGGAAACCGCCCTGGAAGGGCTGGCGGGACTGAGCGCCGCCCAGGTGTATCGAGGGCACGAAGCGCAAGCCATCGCCCAGACCGCCACGTTGCCGCTGGTGATCTTCCGGCCCCTGTCCAACAAAGTCGAAACTACGCTGGGCGCGGAAGCGCGGATTGCGCTCGAAGTCGGCTTCGAGGGGCGGGTGGCCCTTACATCCGGCCATAGCGCGGATGCCGACCTGGATGATCTACTGATCGCGCTGCGCGGCGCGCTCGGCTTGGGCGCGTCGGCACCGATGGCCGGGCTGGTGGTGCGCACGACCGGCGACAAGGCCGGCATCCTGCTGGGCGATGCACAGTATCTTTTCCCTGAACCGGGCAGCGCCTATGCGGCGGTTCAGTTCATCGTGACGTTTCGCTATGTCGAATCGTATTGATACGAATCGTTTTTTTACCTGGTAAACCATCATGACGCAAACTGTACTGACTCGATCTTTTATCGGCAAAGGCAAGGTCTATGCCGGGCTTAAGGCAGGCGGCGCTAACCTGCCACTGGGCAATGTCTCCAAATTGGCGCTTGCTATTTCCGAGGAAAAAAAGGAATTACTGGACTACACCTCGGCGGGCGGCGGGATGAAAGACACGCTGACCCGCATTAGTAGCATTACCGGCTCAATGACCGTCCACGATTACAGCCCGGAAAATTTGGCGTTTGTGCTGCGTGGTGAAGTAGATACCCAGGCCAGCGACGCGGTGCCCAATGAAACCGGCCATACTGCGTACACCAACGGGTTTGTCGAATTCAACTACGTCCCTGACGTAACCGCCACCATCACGCCGGTCATCAACGTGTCGGCCACCTGGGCGGGCGAGCACGCCTATGTCGCTGGGGACTGCATCCTGGCGAACAGCGATGTCTATCAGTGCACCACGGCGGGCACGAGCGGGGCGGCGGAGCCGACCTGGGCCGGTAAGTCCACCACCGGCGACACGATTACCGATGGCACCGTGACCTGGACCAATCGCGGCGCGGTTGCGATGGTAGACGGCACAGATTACACCCTCGGCAAAGCGGGCCTGAGTATTGACGCGGATGCAACCCGGTTTGCGGACGGGTTGCCGATCAAGCTGACCTATACCAAGATGGCAGCGGAAGTTACTCAGGTGCTGACGCAAGCGGCGCCTGAATACATCCTGTTCTTCGATGGCCTGAATGAAGCGGACAGCGGTAACCCGTTCTACGTCAAACTTCACCGGGTGAAGTTCGGCGTGACCTCTGGCCTGGATATGATCGGCGATGATTTTGCCGGGCTGGAAGTATCGTTTGACGTGCTCCAGGATACGACCATTTCCGGCACTGGGATTTCGCAGTACCTCAAGATCGCGCAAGTCGCGGCTTGATTCTCCCCTCCTAAGCGCCCGCCGAACAGCGGGCGCTGAGTACGCGCTATGGCGATTATTCTAGATACCGTCGAACTCCCAGACGATCTCGCCTGGCCGGATCGCTATAGCTGGCAGGCAGTAGACGTGAGTGTCGAGTATTCCCTGACCGGCGCGGCCATCATTCAATCCGCTGAAAAACAGGCCGGGCGGCCCATTACCTTGCAGTCTACCGAGCAACGCGCCTGGGTATCACGGTTAATTGTGGCGGCGCTGAAAGTGTTGCAGGCTGATCCTGTAGCCACCTACACCCTGGAGGTGCGGGGTGAGACGTATACCGTAGTGATCCAG
>CALMNY010000496.1 GCA_937872125.1 uncultured Candidatus Competibacteraceae bacterium
GTCCCCGGCGCTGCGGGCGAAACAGGTGGATGCGGTCATCGGCGCTTTCCGCAATTTCGAACTGAACCAGATGGACCTGGCCAAGAAACCGGGGCTGGCGTTCTACCCGGAAGAAGAGGGGATTCCACCCTACGACGAACTGGTGCTCGTGGCGAACCGCGATCAACTGAATGATCCCCGGCTGGGTCGGTTTATGGCCGCGCTGGAACAGGCGACGCTGTATTTGATTAACCATCCCGACGAAGCCTGGAAGGCGTTCATCGCCAAGCACAAGGACCTGGACGATGAGTTGAACCGCCGCGCCTGGCGCGACACGCTGCCGCGCCTGGCCCGCCGGCCGGCGGCGCTGGATGAAGGCCGCTACAAGCGCTTCGCCAATTTTCTGTTCAAGCAGGGCGTGATTACGGTGGCGCTGCCGGTGTCCAATTACGCCGTGCAGTTGCCGATGCCGGAGTGACCTTCCGGTATTACCATCATGTATTCTGAGTTGGTATTCTGATCCAGGACCATCACGCTGGGAGTCCATCATGGGTCATCCTGTTTCGGTACGGCTGGACGAAGAGATCCAGGTAACGCTTGAAGAAGCCGCCAAGGCGCGGGGCATTGGCTTGTCAACCTATCTGCGCGAACTGGCGGTGGACGAAGCCAAACGCATCCGGCGCGAGCGCATTCGCGCGCAAAGCCGCAGCGTGGGAGCGTACATCGCCGCCTCGCCGGAGGGGCTGGCCTTCTATGCGGACTGGGGAACCCCGACCGCCGAGGGGAACGGGCCATGAATTATGCGCCAGGGCAGATTGTCCTGGTGGACTGGCGTGATGGCCTGCCCAAGGAGCCGAACAAGAAGCGTCCGGCTGTTGTCGTTGAAGACCGGGGCTTATTCGACGACGCCTATCCCAATCTGATTCTGGCGCCCCTGGCCGAGGATCCACACCTTGCGATTGCAGATCTGTCGGTTCAGATACCGCCGACGGCGGAGAATGGCTGCGCTAAGCCTTGTTACGCGCTGGCTCACCATGTCACCACCACCTCGAAGCATCGAATCACGCCAACCCTTTCACGCATTACCGACGAACAGCTTGCGCAAATCCGGCGGTTGATCGGCATCGCCATCGGGCTGGACTGAGCGTGCGGCGCGGAGAGGGGGGGTTGGGGCTGGATAATCGTCATTCAGTTAGGTCAATCGGAGGTTGCCGACTACCATGCGCTATCCTGAACCCTTCGATGTGATCGTGATCGGCGGCGGCCATGCCGGCACGGAAGCTTGCATGGCCGCGGCCCGGATGGGACTGCGCACCCTGTTGCTGACCCACACCATCGAGACTGTCGGCGCGATGAGTTGCAACCCGGCCATCGGCGGCATCGGCAAGGGCCATCTGGTCAAAGAGGTGGATGCGCTCGGCGGGGTCATGGCGCGGGCCGCTGACCGGGCCGGCATCCAGTTCCGCATTCTCAACAGCCGCAAGGGGCCGGCGGTGCGCGCCACCCGCTGTCAGGCCGACCGGGCGCTGTACAAGGCGGCGGTGCGGTCGTTGATCGAGAATCAGCCTCACTTGCAGGTGTTCCAACAGGCCGCCGACGATTTAGTGGTCGAGGGCGACCGCGTGACGGGGGTGGTGACGCAAAGCGGTATCCAGTTTTCCGCCGGTGCGGTGGTGCTGACTGCCGGCACCTTCCTCGCCGGGCGGATGCACGTGGGGATGGTCAATTATGAAGGCGGTCGGGCCGGAGATCCGCCCGCCAACGCCCTGGCCACACGGTTACGGGAACTGCCGCTGCGGGTCGGGCGGCTGAAAACCGGCACGCCGCCGCGCCTGGATGGACGGAGCATCAACTTTTCCCAATTGACCGAACAGCCGGGCGATACGCCCTGCCCGGTGTTTTCCTATCTGGGTTCAGTGGAAGAACATCCGCCGCAGGTCCCCTGCTGGATCACTCATACCAACGAACGCACCCACGAGTTCATCCGGGGCGGTCTGGACCGTTCGCCGCTGTTCGCCGGGGTCATTCAGGGCGTCGGGCCGCGCTACTGTCCCTCCATCGAGGACAAGATTCACCGCTTCGCCGACAAGAATTCGCACCAGATCTTTCTGGAACCGGAAGGGTTGGGGACGCACGAGTTCTACCCGAACGGTATTTCTACCAGCCTGCCGTTCGACATCCAGTATGCGCTGGTGCGTTCGATCACGGGCCTGGAAAACGCCCACATCACCCGGCCTGGCTACGCGATTGAATACGATTTTTTCGATCCGCGCGATCTGGACTACTCGCTGCAAACCCGGCCGATTCAGGGTCTGTTCTTCGCCGGCCAGATCAACGGCACCACCGGCTACGAGGAAGCGGCGGCGCAGGGTCTGCTGGCCGGTCTCAACGCCGGGCGGTTCGTCCGGGGCGAAGAACCGTGGTGGCCGAACCGCGATGAAGCCTATCTCGGCGTGCTGATTGACGATCTCATCAGCCGGGGAACCAGCGAACCGTACCGGATGTTCACCAGCCGGGCCGAACATCGCCTGTTGCTGCGCGAGGACAACGCCGACCTGCGGTTGACTGAAATCGGTCGCCGGCTGGGACTGGTGGATGAGGCCCGCTGGGCGGCGTTCGAGACCAAGCGCGAGGCGATTGAACGGGAAACCCAGCGGCTGCGTGAGGTCTGGGTACGCCCGGCCCAGATCGGTGAAGCTGACCTGCAACGGGTTTTACAAGGCCCGCTGGCGCGGGAGAGCCGCGCCGCCGAACTGCTGCGCCGGCCCGAAGTCACCTACGCCGGACTTATCAGCC
>CALMNY010000497.1 GCA_937872125.1 uncultured Candidatus Competibacteraceae bacterium
AGCCATCACGGATGGCAGGCTCCGGGTCCGCTGGGTGCCGGTCGTGGTGCTCGAGGCCTCGAAGCGTCAGCTCCCCCGGGTCTTGGGTCTGCTGCCGCCCACCGACGCCGAAGGGCTGGCGCGCTGGATGACGCATCACGTTGGCGAGTTTCGCACCGACGCCCAGGCCAAGTTGGCGCTGGCTCGCAATCAGGCGTTGTTCGGTCGGCTTCAGGCCAATAAGGTTCCGGCGCTGCTGTACCGGGCGACGGATGGTCAGGTCATCCTGCGGTCCGGTTTGTCGCCCTTGGCGCCCGCGGTGACCGCGCGATGACGCCAGGCCGGCATAATGACTCACTCGCTCACCGACTCAAATATTCACTGACTTATCGACTTACTGACTCACTGACGTACAGACTCATAAACTCACTGACTCACATGATCACTCATCCATTCGCTCTCCGAACGACCTCCGCCGAGGTGAAAGCATGAGCGCTCCGCAGAATGTCCACGTGAATCCCCTCTACCTGGGAACCTATCTGGCAGCCCGGGCCCCGATGGCGACGGCAGCGGAGCAACTGGCCGCATCGGAGCCCTTCCTGAAGGAGACCGATCAGCCCTTATCCCCACCTCGGATGGAAGGCAGTATTCAGATCGCGGACGCAGCTCTACCGGTCGAGGGTGAGGCCGATCCACAAATGGCAGTCCGACAGCGGCTCGCAATGATTTTGGCGGGCGGCGCGCTGCACGCGGACCTGGTGGCCGCCGTTCTCGATCAACCGACCACCGAATCGCTTACCATCGAGGCGCTGGAAGCCGATCAGGTCCAGGCGGGCCAGTGGATCGAAGCGACCACGCAGGAGTTGGCGCGCGCCTGGAACGGGGCCAGCGCCGGTGCTACCGACGCGGGCGCCTCGACGCCCATTGACCGGCTGCCGGACGAGCACCGTTACGAAATCACGCGGTTGCTGGTCGATTTTTTGCGCGAGCATCCCGACGGGCCGATGCGGATCGAGCCGGCGCGCCTGGCGACTTATCTGACCGCCCCCGAAACCGCCGACCGGTCGGTCGCTCCGGATTGGGGGCAACGACTGGCAGAAGCCCGCGCGCTGGCCCGCGTGCTGGACGCGGCTCTGCAGTGCGACTTTCAGCGGGAGGTGAAAACAGTGCTCGGCGAAGCCTGGACCGCCATCGCCGGGACCGCCGAGCGGCAGGCCGACCCGCTCGATCAGGTCCTCGCCCTTGCTCCCGAAGCGCGGCGGATCGCCTGGCAGCGTCTGCTGGATGTCGGTGGCGTGCTGTATGCCGCCACGCTGGCGCGAGTCCATCGCGATTCCGTGCGGATGATTCAGGCCTATCAGGACTGTCTGAACGCCGGGGATGCCGCCGGCGCGGACCGGCTGGCGCGAGCGTACCAGGATCGCCGCCTGGGGTATGCGGGGGTTGCGCATTATTTCCAGGTCGCTGTCGAACCCCTGGGCCGTTGGATACGGGCCAGCTTGGCGAGTCCACCGGAACCCCCAGTACGGGAGACGCCCGCCGCCGCGTCGAGAAGTCCACCCGGCGCGATCCGGCGGCGGCCACCTGCACCGGCCCCGTCCGGCGGGGGAGGGAACGGGCCATGACCGACCCATACGACGGGACGGACTCCGACCGGAACGACCGCTGGCCGCAACGGATCGCGGCGCTGGCGCGGATCGTGGGCCACCTCGCCCCGGCCGGGTCGCTCGATCCAGACGCCTGGCTCCAGACCTTGACCCTGGCGCGGTTGATCGAAGCGCTGTCGAGCGAATCCGGCGTGGCGGCCGCCTTGCGCAGCGACATCCGCGATTATCTGGAGCAACTCCCTGGGTCTGCCGAAGGCAACACGCCCCGGCTCCGTCTCTACCACGAAGTCACCTGCTTGCTGCTCGCCGGCGGCGTCGAACCCCTGACCGCCACCGAGATCGAGGAACTGGGCTTGTCGCCCTGGGACGAGAGCGAGGAGGAGTGATGGCGGCTTCTACCCGTCGCGGGCGCGGTTCCCACCCCGATCTTTATCAGGAAGTGACCGATCGCATCGTGGCCATGATCGAGGCCGGCGCCGCGCCGTGGCGGAAGCCCTGGACCACGCCTCGACTCCCCGGCGTGCCCGCCTTGCCGGTCAACGCCGCGACCGGCCAGCCCTATCACGGTATCAACGTGTTGCTGTTACTGCCATTGTCCATGTTGTTCGGCGATCCGCGCTGGTGCAGCTACCGGCAAGCCGAAGCGCGCGGCTGGCAGGTGCGCCAGGGGGAACGGGGAACGCCGATTTGTTTTTACAAGCTGCTGGAGGTCGGGCCGGAGGATCGGGACGACCTGGGAGCGCTGGTGGGGGAGGGGGATGAAGCGGGCCGGACCGTGCCCCTGCTGCGGCGCTCGACGGTGTTTCACGCCTCGCAGATCGAGGGCCTGCCGACGCTGGAGGAGGCCTACGGCGCGGGGGAGCCCTCGCTGGAGGCGGCGTGGGACGCGGAAGCCCGCCTGGAGGCGCTGCTGGCGCGCAGTGGCGCCGCGATCGAGCACCGGGGCGCTCGCGCCTACTACCAGCCGAGCGAGGACCGCATCGTCCTGCCGCCACGCGGGCGGTTTCCCAGCGCCGCGGCCTA
>CALMNY010000498.1 GCA_937872125.1 uncultured Candidatus Competibacteraceae bacterium
GCTGAGGCGTGACGCCGTTTTTCAAGCCATCTGCCTGACGCCGGGTGCTGGCCGCGACGCTGACCGCGAATGATCAGCGCCCGCCGAGGTTAGAGCAGCCTCCCCTTATCCTCCTCTTCCAGCCGGGTTTCTTCCTCGATTTGCAACCGCCCTTCGCCGGCGGCGGGCGGCGGCGGGCGCTGGCTTTCCAGCCGGATGCGCAGCCGCAGGTTGTGCGCGGAATCCGAGTAGCGAATGGCGGTTTCGTAGCTGATCCGGCCCGCTTCATACAATTTGAACAGGGCGTCATCGAAGGTGATGATGCCCTGGTCGCCGGAGCGGGCCATGAGCGGTTTGAGTTCCTTGACTCGACCGCGAAAGATCAACTCCGCCATCAACGGGGTGTTCAGCAGGATTTCCACCGCCGGAATCAAACCCGGCTCATCTTCGCGCGGCACCAGCCGCTGTGAGATAAACGCCTTCACGTTGAACGACAGGTCCATCAATATCTGCATCCGCTTTTCTTCCGGGAAGAAATTGACGATCCGGTCGAAGGCCTGATCGGTATTGTTGGCGTGCAGAGTGGTCAGGCACAAATGGCCGGTCTCGGCGAAATTGATCGCGTATTGCATGGTTTCCCGATCCCGCACCTCGCCGATAAAAATCACGTTGGGCGCTTGCCGCAACGTATTTTTCAGCGCCAGATCGTAGGATTCGGTATCTACGCCCACTTCGCGCTGGTCCACCAGCGATTCCTTGTGGCTGTGGAAGAACTCGATGGGGTCTTCGATGGTGATGATGTGCTCCCGGCGCTGGCTGTTGCGGTAATCCAGCATCGCCGCCAGGGAGGTCGTCTTACCGCAGCCGGTGCCGCCCAGAAAAATCACCAGCCCGCGCTGAGCCATGACGATGTCCTTGAGCGCCAGCGGCAGATTCAGTTCCTCGATAGTCGGAATCCGCTGCTTGATCAGCCGCAACACCATGCCGGCGCTGCCGCGCTGGGTGAAGGCGCTGACCCGAAACCGGGCGAGATTGGGGAAATGCAGGGAAAAATTGAACTCATGCTGCCGGTCGAACTCCCGCGTCTGGCGGTCGTTCATGATCGACCGCACCAGCAGTTCCGTTTGTTGCGGCATCAGTTTTTGATCGCCGACCCGAATCACTTCCTGATTGACCTTGAACGCCGGCGGACTGCCAGCAGTGATGAACATATCCGACCCGTCTAATTCCACCAGCTTGCTCGCCAGTTCCTGAAGATACTGGGTGGCCTTGTCATGGTCGTTCACGCCCGGTTGCGGAGTCTGTGCCATATCTGATCCTCTTCTGGTTGATTCACGCGCCACCGCCGTTGCCGGCGCTGGCGCCGCCCAATCCGGCCCGCAGACTGACCGGACCTCCCGATTTGACCGTGTGCTCGTTTTTATCCGAACCTTGACAGTTATTTTATACTGTGCGCAGCACTCTGGCGCTGCGCCATCCGATCTGGGTGATTTAACCGCCCGGCTACTGATTCCCGTTCCAGTCCTCGCTGGCGTTCGCCACCGCCTCTCTGGCGCCGCGCGTCAGTATCCGCACCCCCATTATTCCAGGAGATCATCGCTCTCATGAGCCTCCCCCGCCGCTTTCTGCGCTCCCTGGGCGCACTGCTGCTGTGCTGGACGACCGTCGCTCTTCCCGCGCGTCAGGCCGATCCCCCGCAACCGCTGCCGGATTTCCGCAAACTGGTCAAACAAAACGAACCTGCCGTCGTCAATATCAGCACGACCCAGGCGCCCAGCCGCAAGACGGCGACGCGCACGCCGATCCTGCCGGAGCTGCCCGGCGCTGAAAATCCCTATCTGGAGTTCTTCAAACGCTTCTTCCAGGAGCGCCCGGAATTGCCTGGTGAGCGCCAGGCCAATTCGCTCGGATCCGGGTTCATTCTCTCCCCCGACGGTTATATCCTGACCAACGCCCACGTCGCCCGGGACGCCGACAAAATCATCGTCCGGCTCAGCGACCAGCGGGAACGGCCGGCCAAGGTGATCGGCGTGGACGAACTGACCGATGTGGCGCTGCTCAAGATCGAAGGTGAGAACCTGTCGGCGGTCAAGCTCGGCGACTCCGACGCGCTGGAAGTCGGCGAATGGGTGCTGGCCATCGGCTCGCCATTCGGGTTGGAGCACACCGCCACCCAGGGCATCGTCAGCGCGGTGGGCCGCAACCTGCCCACCGGCGCCTACGTGCCCTTCATTCAGAGCGATGTCGCGGTCAACCCCGGCAGTTCCGGCGGCCCGCTGTTCAACCTGCGCGGCGAAGTGGTCGGCATCAACTCGCAGATTTACAGCAGCACCGGTGGCTACATGGGGCTGTCGTTCGCCATTCCCATCAAGCTGGCGACGCAGGTGGCCGAACAGTTGAAAGCCACCGGCGAGGTGACGCGCGGCTGGCTGGGCGTGCTGCTGCAAGCGGTCAATAACGACCTGGCCGATGCGTTCAAGCTCGACCGGCCGCGCGGGGCGCTGGTGGCGCAGATTCTGCCCGACAGCCCGGCGGCCAGCGCCGGGTTCAAGCAGGGCGATGTGATCCTGCGCTACGGCGGCGAACCGGTCGAGGATTCCTCGCAACTGCCCCGGATGATCGGCGTGACGCCGGTCGGCAAGACCGTGGCCATGTCCATCCTGCGCAACGGCGAACCGATGGAAATCAAGGCGACGATCGCCCGGCTGGAATCCACCCCCGCTGAGCCGGTCACTACGATGGACGAACACAGCGACTCGCGCCTGGGTCTGACCGTTGCTGACCTGAGCAATGAACAGCGCCGCACTCTGGGGCCGGAGGAACAGGGCGTGTTGGTGACCACCCTGGACGAGGGGCCAGCCGCCAACGCTGGTCTGTACCCGGACGACATCATCTTGCAGGTCGATCATCTGCCAGTGAAAAGCGCCAGCCAGTTCGTCGAACTGGCACGGGAACTGCCCAAGGGCAAGGCGATCCCCCTGCTGGTGCGGCGCGAAAACGAGTCGCTGTATCTGGCGGTGCGCCTGCCCGACAAGGAATAAGCGCGACCGATGAATCCCAACAATTGCCTGGATTTCGAGAAGCCCATCGCCGAACTGGAGGCGATGCTGAAGGAGTTGCGCCATCTCAGCGCCGAGCAGGATTTGAACATCAGCGACGAGATCGCCCGGCTGGAAGCCAAGAGCAAGGCGCTGACCGATTCGATCTTCGCCAGTCTGACGCCATGGCAAATTTCCCAGATCGCCCGCCATCCATTGCGGCCTTACACCCTGGACTACGTGGAGCGGTTGTTCACCGAGTTCGTGGAGCTGCACGGGGACCGCGCTTTTGCCGACGATCACGCCATCGTCGGCGGCTTGGGGCGGCTGGACGGTCGGCCGATGCTGGTCATCGGTCATCAGAAGGGCCGCGACACCAAGGAAAAAATTTACCGCAATTTCGGGATGCCGCGCCCGGAGGGTTATCGCAAGGCGCTGCGGCTGATGAAACTGGCCGAGCGGTTCCGGTTGCCGGTGCTGACCTTTATTGACACGCCGGGGGCCTATCCGGGCATCGGCGCCGAGGAGCGCGGCCAGAGCGAGGCCATCGCCCGCAACCTGTTCGAGATGAGCCGGCTGCGGACGCCGGTGATCTGCACGGTGATCGGCGAGGGCGGCTCCGGCGGCGCGCTGGCGGTCGGCGTGGGCGACCGGGTGTTGATGCTGCAATACGCCACCTATTCGGTGATCTCGCCGGAAGGGTGCGCGGCCATCCTGTGGAAGAGCGCCGACCGAGCGCCCGACGCCGCCGAGGCGATGGGACTGACGGCGGAACGGCTGCTGAAGCTGAACCTGATTGACGGCATCGTCCCCGAACCCGCCGGCGGCGCACACCGCGATCTGGACGGGATGGCGGGAACCCTGCGCGCGGCGCTGCGCGAGCAATTGCAACAACTGGACGCCCTGACGGTGGATGAGTTACTGGAACAACGCTACCAGCACCTGATGGACTATGGGGTGTTCCGGGAAGCTGAACCGTTCACTTCCACCCAGTTATCCTGGCAGAGCAGCGTGGCGGCCCTGCTGGGCAAGGACAGCCTGCTGGGCAAGGACA
>CALMNY010000499.1 GCA_937872125.1 uncultured Candidatus Competibacteraceae bacterium
TTCCCGACGCCGAAGTCAGCGCGGTCGGGCGGATGCTGGCGGCGGAATCCGGCGTTAATCTCTGCTACCGCCGGCCCCGGCGCTTGCCGGGCTGGCCCTATAACCTGTTCTGCATGATGCACGGCCGCCAGCGCGAACAGGTGTTGGAGCGGATCGAACGGTTGCGGGTCGAGCGGAACCTGACGGCCTATCCCTGCAACGTCCTGTTCAGCACGCGCTGTTTCCGGCAGCGGGGGGCGTATTACCTGCCGGTAGCGAAATCAGCACCGCCAACCAGTCTCAAAAACGCAGCATGAACGAGTTGAGCCGTCGCCTGATTGACGAATGGCAGGGCGGATTTCCGTTGTGCGAACGGCCGTTCGCAGTGATCGCCGAGCGGCTGGATGCCAGCGAGGACGCCGTGCTGGAAACCCTGCGGGAGTTGCTGGCGGACGGCACGCTGACCCGCTTCGGGCCGCTGTATCAGATCGAACGGCTGGGTGGGGCGTTTTCGCTGGCCGCGCTGCAGGCGCCGGAAGCAGAGTTCGAGCGCATCGCCCGCATCGTCAACGACTTCCCGGAAGTGGCGCACAACTACCGGCGCAATCATGCTTTCAATATGTGGTTCGTGCTGGCGACCGAAACGCCCGCCGGCATGAACGATACGGTCGAGCGCATCGCGGCGGCGACCGGGTTGCCGGTGTTCAACTTTCCCAAGGAACGCGAGTATTTCATCGAGGCGCGGTTTGCGGTGGGAGCGGGCCGGGTTGAAAGCACGGTGTCGCTACCCCAATCGTCCTCACCCCCAACCCCTTTCCCACCAGGGGAGAGGGGAGTTGCCGTGCAGGCATTGAGACCGCTGATTCTGGCTACGCAGGCGGGTTTGCCGCTGACCCCGCAGCCGTATCACGCGCTCGCCGCACAACTGGGCAGCGATGCGGAAACGGTGATGGCGGGCCTGCAAGCCTTGCTGGATGCTGGCGCGATCCGCCGCATCGGGGTGGTGCCGAATCACTACCGCATCGGCTATGCCGCGAATGGCATGACGGTGTGGGACGTGGCCGATGCGAAGGTGGATGAATTGGGCGAACGGGTGGGGGCGCTGGAGTTCGTGACCCATTGCTATCGTCGCCCGCGCCATTTGCCGGACTGGCCCTATAACCTGTTCGCCATGGCCCACGGCGCGAGCCGCGACGAGGTGGCCGCCAAGGCTGAACGCATCGCCGAAATCCTGGGCGATACCTGCCGCGCCCGCGACATTTTGTACAGCACCCGGATTCTCAAGAAGACCGGCTTGCGCCTGAGTGGTTAGGAGGTTACTTGTGTTCCGCATCACCCAGTTCATGCAGGAAATCGCCCGGCCGACGCCGCTGACGCCCAAGCGCAATCCGCCCGGCCCGGTGGTGATCTGGAATCTGGTGCGGCGCTGCAATCTGGCCTGCAAGCATTGCTACTCCATCTCCGCCGATACCGATTTCCCCGGCGAGTTGACGACCGAGGAAGCATTCGCGGTCATGGATGATCTCAAGCGGTTCCGGGTGCCGGTGTTGATTCTGTCTGGCGGCGAGCCGCTGCTGCGCCCGGATATTTACACCATCGCCCGCCGCGCCAAGGACCTGGGGTTCTACGTCGCCCTGTCCAGTAACGGCACGCTGATTGATAAAACTAACATCGCCCGCATCGCTGAAGTCGGTTTCGATTACGTCGGCGTCAGTCTGGACGGCATCGCCGAAACTCATGACCGCTTCCGCCGCCAGGCGGGCGCATTCGCCGCTTCGCTGGATGGTATCCGCCTGTGCTGGGCGCATGGCATCAAGGTCGGGATTCGCTACACCATGACCGAGGACAACGCCCACGATCTGTTGCCGCTGCTGGGATTAGTGGAACGGGAACAGATCGACAAGTTCTATTTTTCCCATCTCAACTACGCCGGGCGCGGCAACCGCAACCGCAAGGACGACGCCCACCATCGAACCACCCGCCGGGCGATGGATTTACTGTTTGAAACGTGCTGGCAACTGGTGCGGGAAGGCCGGCCCAAGGAATTCGTGACCGGTAACAACGACGCTGACGGGGTGTATCTGCTGTTCTGGGTGCGCCAGCGGTTCCCGGAACTGGAAGACCATATTCGGGCGAAGCTAGCGCAGTGGGGCGGCAATGCTTCCGGGGTGAACGTCGCCAACATTGACAATCTTGGCAATGTCCATCCCGATACCATGTGGTGGCATTACACCCTCGGCAACGTCCGCGAGCGGCCGTTTTCCGAGATTTGGCCGGATACCTCCGATCCGTTGATGGCTGGGTTGAAAGCCAAACCCCGTTCGGTCAAGGGCCGCTGCGGTCAGTGCCAATACTTCGATATTTGCGGCGGCAATACCCGGGTGCGCGCCCAGCAGCTCACCGGCGATCCCTGGGCCGAAGACCCCGCCTGTTATCTGGATGATGAGGAAATCGGCGTCGCGGCGGGCGGCGAACGCCTGACCGTGACCCCGTATCGAACCGCTCGCCGGAGTGCCGCGTAATGAGAAAAAGTTTGCTGGTTGCCTGCTTGATGCTGCTTGGGGTTACGGCTAACGCTGCCCCCGACCCCGCGCCGCTGTACCAACAGCATTGCGTCTCCTGTCATGGCGCTGACCGTCTGGGTGGAATGGGGCCGGCGCTGCTGCCGCAGAATCTGGAACGCTTGAAGAAGCCCGAGGCGTTGGCCGTGATTACGTCCGGGCGGCCAGCGACCCAGATGATGGGTTTCCAGGACAAGCTGAAGCCCGAAGAAATTCAGGTGCTAACGGACTTCGTCTACACCGCGCCGGCGGTCATGCCGCAATGGGGTGAAGCGGAAATTCGCGCCTCGCGGGTCGAGCATGTCAAGGCCGATACCCTGTCCGCCAAACCGCAATTCAGCGCCGATCCGCTTAATCTGTTTGTGGTGGTGGAAGCCGGCGATCATCACATCACCATTCTCGACGGCGACAAGCTGGAACCGATTCACCGTTTTCCCAGCCGGTTCGCGTTGCACGGCGGGCCGAAATTCACGCCGGACGGGCGCTATGTGTTTTTCGCCTCCCGCGACGGCTGGATCAGCAAGTTCGATATTTACAACCTGAAGACGACAGCGGAAATCCGCGCCGGCATTAACACCCGCAATCTCGCGGTGTCCGGTGACGGGCAGTGGGTGATGGTAGCCAATTACCTGCCGCAAACCCTGGTGCTGTTGAACGCGGCGGATTTGAGCCTCGACCGCATCATTCCGGTGGTCAACGCGGCCGGCAAGAGTTCGCGGGTGTCGGCGGTGTACGACGCCGCGCCGCGCAAGAGCTTCGTGGCCGCGCTCAAGGACATCCCCGAAGTCTGGGAACTGAGCTACGACCCCAAGGCTGAGCCGGTGCTCAAGGGCTATGTCCACGATTACAAGATGGGCGAAGCCATCGCCCTGCCGGGAATGTGGACGCCTCGGGTGACCCAGCTCGACGCCATTCTCGATGATTTCTTTTTCAGTCAGGATTACGCCTACGTGCTGGGCGCGGCGCGGCCCGCCGATGGCGGCAGTCAGACCGTTCCCAGTGGCCAGGTGGTGAATCTCGACGTGCGGCGCAAAGTGGCCGATCTGCCGCTGCCCGGTATGCCGCATCTCGGTTCCGGGATTTCCTGGTCGTATCAGGACCGTCCGGTCATGGCCACGCCCAATCTCAAGGAAGGGTTGGTCAGCGTGATTGATATGAAGGACTGGAAAGTGATCAAGGAAGTCAAGACCGCCGGCGCAGCGTTCTTCATGCGCAGCCACGAGAACACGCCCTATGCCTGGGTGGACGCGATGATGAGTCCGGCCAAGGACACCATGCAGTTGCTCGACAAACGCACCCTGGAAGTCGCCAAGACGCTGCGCCCGGAACCGGGCAAGATCGCCGCCCATACCGAATTCACCCGCGACGGTAAATACGCGCTGGTCTCGATCTGGGAGAACGACGGGGCGCTGGTCATTTACGACACGGAAACCCTCAAGGAAGTCAAGCGGCTGCCGATGCGCAAGCCGGTGGGCAAGTACAACGTTTACAACAAGATCACCCGCTCCGAGGGGACCAGTCATTGATGGCCGAGTCAATTTCTAAAATGGCGCTCTGGAATTTGGGATTCCGGCCATTTTTCCTGGGCGCGGCAATTTTCGCCATCGTTTCGATGACGTTCTGGATGGGCGTCTATGTTTTGCAACTGCCGTTGCCGATCACCGGGATTTCCACTTTTCAGTGGCACGCCCACGAAATGATCTATGGGTTTGCCATGGCGGTCATTGCCGGGTTTTTGTTGACCGCTGTCAAGAACTGGACCGGCGTGCAAACGCTTTACGGATCGGGCCTGTTGGGGCTGTTTGCTTTATGGACGGCGCCAAGGATTCTGTTTTTGTTCGGGACGCCCTGGATTTTTATCGCCGGATTTTTTGACCTGCTGTTTGCTCTGGGCCTGATCGGTTCGATTCTTCATCCGATCATCAAGGTCAAGCAATGGAAGCAACTGGGAATCATCGTCATTCTGGTGTTATTGGCAGCCGCTAATGGCTGTTTCTATCTGGGAGCGGCGGGGCTGATCGAGCAGGGGGCATTTATTGGTATCCACGGCGGGTTATTTTTGATCATCGGGCTGATTCTCGTCATCGGCAGGAGAGTTCTGCCATTCTTCATCGAGGTCGGCGTTGGCTATCGGGTCAAACTGTTCAATTCAAAGTGGCTCGATCTGGCAATTATCGTGTTGTACATCGCTTTTTTGATCGCGGAAGTCCTGGTTCGTAATCCGTGGATGATCGCGTTGACGGCGCTGGGTCTGTTGATCGCCAACTCTGCCCGGCTGGTGGGTTGGCACACGAAAGGGATTTGGCAAAAGCCACTGTTGTGGAGCCTGTTCATCGCGTTCATCTGGATCAATCTGGGCTTTTTGCTGCTGGCGGTTAACGTTTTCCTGAATCTGCCCAATATCGTCGTGCTCCATGCGTTCAGCGTGGGCGGCATCGGCCTCATGATCCTGAGCATGATAGCGCGCGTAATTCTGGGCCACACCGGCAGGAACATCCAAAATCCTCCGAAAGCGGTTACCGTTTTCCTGATCGTTCTGATTGTTGGAGCGATCTTCAGAGTGATAGCGCCATTGCTTGCTGAAGACTACTATGTATTCTGGGTAGCGACCTCCCAGATTTTATGGATTGCGGCGTTTTCGATGTTCCTGATCACTTACTTCCCGATGCTGGTTGGGCCAAGAATTGACGGCCAGTTCGGCTAGTAGGCTCTTGGGGCAAGATGGTCGGCGGCTGAAACAGGACAACCAGGAATCGTGGAGGCAAAACGAGCTGCGGTAGTGAAAAAATTACAGAGCCTGGAAAATCTGGAAGATACCAGTTTATTCTCCTCTCCCCAGGCGGGAGCGGAGAGGGGGTAAGGGAGAAATTGTGAGTGTAAATTGAAGTCACAACAAAAAACCAACTTGCGGAGATTATGGCAATGAGCGATACCGAACAAAAATCACCGAATCCGGAAAATCCGGAAAACACTGGCCGGCGTAAATTCCTGGGCGCGGCGGCGCTAACCGGCCTGGCGGGTGCTGGGCTGGCGACCGGTCTGGCTGCCCTCGATCCGGTCCAGGCCAAGGAAGAGGAGGAAGACGAGAGCCGGGAACACGGCAAATTCGAGGTGCCGCCGGGACAACTGGACGACTACTACATCTTCTCCAGCGGCGGCCATTCCGGCGAAGCGCGCATCTACGGCTCGCCCTCCGGGCGTACCCTCAAGCGCATCCCCGTGTTCAACATCGACCCGATGGTCGGCTGGGGTATCACCAACGAATCCAAGAAAGTCATCGGCACCAAGCCGGATGGCTCGCTCAAAT
>CALMNY010000500.1 GCA_937872125.1 uncultured Candidatus Competibacteraceae bacterium
AGCTACTCATACATCCAAGACCGGGACAATAACACCGCAGGTGATCAGTGGCAGGCGAAAGTGCTGGCTGCCATCGAGTATGGAAATCAGCAGCGATCCTCTCTTGAAAGAGAGAATCAGGCGCTTCTGGAACAGGTGAAGTCGCAGAGTGCCCGCATCGCGTATCTGGATGCGTCTCAACGCGTATCCGTTAAATCCACGGCATCAAAGCAAATGCCGAGATAACAGGACGTACCCAGGCTTTTTTCACCAGCTGGAACCGTGCTGATCATCCCGCCCTTCGATCCGCAATTATCCATCGTGACCTCTGTCTATGACGTAAAACGCGAGACGATGCGCCGCGCGCTGGATCCGGTTGACAGCCGGCCGGCGGATGATGCAGATGAGGACCAGTAGCCAGAATGAAACAGGGGTAAGGAAACAGAGCATCCCTGAGAGGGTCAGAGCGCCATCAAAGTTTTCACGAGTTGTGGCATAAACCCGGTACGTGCCGGCTGGTCTTCTAAACCAAGCAATTGGTACACCTGGCCGCCAATGCCTGGCCGGACCTCCCCGGTTTCCGTGCGGCAATCGTCCACGGCGAAATAGACGAACTCGAATAAATCGGCGATCGCGGGCGGAAACTCGTCGCGTAAAGCGTTTTCAGCCCCGATATACATCACCGGAGAGACGACAAAAATCCTCTTCGGGGAGATTTGTTCGATCAGAGCCAGAATATTCGTTCTGACAACACAGCTTGATGAAATAATCGACTTAACCACGACGAGATAGTCAGCATCCTGGTATCCAGGTTGCAAATAACGATGGACGACAGGCGCAATGCTACCATTGTTGAGCGGGTAGTGATTATTCCAAAAAATGGCCGCCAGGATGTCTCGTGAGCTGCGCAGCGATTCGATGACGCCCGCCGCCAGATAATCGGCGTCTTCCGCGGTGGCGACAACGAGGCATTTGCTTCCAATGGGTATGCTGCTGTCAACAATGCGACCGAGTTGGCGCCCGATATCGGTCATGGACGCGCGATACGCGCTCGGCTCCCGGGTGCTTTCCAGCAGAGTGTTCAGGGCGTTCTTTGCGCCCTCATCGGCACAAGACGCGAATCTACGGTGCGCTTCAGGAGTACCCATGGTTGACACCCAAGTTTCAGTTTGCCAATTCTGGCGCCGCCTGCAACATCAGATACGACAGCACCTGGTTTAAGGTTTGCGCCGTTGCCAACGCGGCCGGCATCTGCGCCTCGATCTCCACCTTCATTGCGATCGATAGTCCGCGGTATGTCACGACATAACGCCCGGCCTCAATGTGCAGTTCGAGCCCTGCGTACTTCGAGCACAGGCCCGTGAGCCACGGTGGGGGCGGCCCTGGCGTGGGGTCAAGGCCCAGGAACAGATCGGGCTTTGATATGTGTCGTGCCTGGCGCACCAGGTCATCTAATCGCGCAGCCGCCTGCGCCGAGAGCCACACCCCGAGCAGAAGCGAAAACACGGCGTTGGCGGTCGATACATCATCCGATCCGCAGATCACCTTTAAGTTTTCTCTGACTGTATCCTCTCCGAATATGAGCTGCACGCTGGCAGGAAAATAGGGAAAGTACTCGCACCGGAAGGAGGCGCGTCCGCATTGGCTAATCTTCTGGCGATTCGCCTCGGCCATGCTTGGGCAGGAGACCACGAGCACTTGGTTGCTCGTATCCACTCTGTGAAAATCGAGATCGATCACGGTCTGCCTGGCGAATCGCTCTGCGTGCGTCGGCGTCCATCGCGCGGCATTCCCGGATGAGTTCTTCGCTTGGTAATTAGTCTTGGTGTTATTCGACCGTTGCCGCAGACAGAGATCGTCGACGTAGCTGTACTCTTGGGCTGACAACGTAAAGTCGGCCAGGTTGTCTTCACTCGCAACGATTTCGCAGATTTTCGCCACGGCAAAGAAATTTTCGTACACACCGCCTTTATGGTTGTTGTCACCGCCAGTCCTGATAGACCTGAGCTGTGTTACCGCATCGCCGCCAAATTGCTGTTCGACGAATGCCTCTAACGCTTCAGTCTCAGCGCCATCACCAAGCATCATAGTAGGAAAATGCGATGTGTTTGCAGAAATATACTGTTAATTTAGCTTGACGCAACCTGATGTCAACATTTATTGAGGGCAAGTGCGGCTCAGATCATAGACGCTCCCTCCCGCTCCTCCTTTAGGCGGGGTGGTTAGCGGACGGCAGTTCCGGTGCAAGACCGCGCGTGACACAGGAAACCTTGTGTCGTGGCGGCCCGCGGCTAGATCCACGGCTCGATGCAGAACGGGCCGGCCGGGTGGCGCGTGCCGACCGCGGCGCCACGGACATAAGCCACCGCCCACGCCAGACACGCGGCGCGCAATTCGGCCGTGAACGGATCGTTAGCGGCGGGCGCCGCCTGGGGCCCGATGATTTCCTCCGGTGCCACGTCCGCCAGACCGTCCCGGAAGAACCCTGCGCCGGCGTCGTCGTCCGCGGACAGCGGCGCCAGATCCTCCCAGCCCCAATGGTCATAGACGTCCCCCGGGGGCTCCGCCCCGGCCATGTCGGGTTCCTTGGGCAACAGGAGCGTATAGCACCAGTCCTGGCGCGGACCGTCCGGCGTGGCCGACACAAATCCCGACGTATTCCTCGTGCGCCGTCTGGTCTGTTCCGTGTTTCTGCCGCATCCAATGCCGCACCCAACCCCGCACGGAGTTCCTCCAGGGCCTTATCGGGTGGTAACCCCGTCCATGTGATGGTGCGTTCACCGTGACCCGACGTGTCCAAATCGTCGCTGAGCGACACTTCACAGCACGCGCGCCACTGCCCGTCGGCCGGGTACAGCGCAGGCGAATGGACATGATTTCCTTCTTGACCCCGACCCACCCGGTATCGAAGGCCGTGGCGGACGCCAGAGCGTCCTGTAACAAGGCGCGGAACTCGGGGTAAAACTCAAACGTACCATGGTGATCCCGGTCCCCCGCATAGCGGGCGAACTGCGCGGTGAAGTCTCCCGTCCCCGCCGGGCCCGTCCCCGCCGATTCGACCGTCGGTGCGTACATCGCACTACCCTCCCCCGCGCGTGGCGCTTGATCAACTAGGGGCTTTCTTGTCATTACCGACCATTTTTTTGCAAAGCGATTTAACCGGCGCTTGCATTTGCCACCCCCCTGCTACGATGCGGCGGTTTAGCGTCACCGGGCTCAGCGGTTTTCTGCCCAGGGCCCCTCCCCCTTCGCGCGCTCGCCCCATCCTTATCCCGCTCAATGCACGCCACCTTACTCACCGCGACCGGGGATGATCACCTGGTCCTTACCGCCGGGGACGCCGCCGCTGCCGCCGCGGCACGGCCCGCCGCCACGCCGCGCGCGCGGCTGCGGGCGCAGGCGCGCCGCCAACGCTGGGCGGGCTTTCAGCGCCCGTGGGCGGTCTTCCGCCTGGACGCACCGGATTTTGTCGCCCAGCAGTGCCTGGAACATCTGGCGAACGCCCACCCGGCAGCGGCCGCCGGCGTGCTGCCGGCCCTCATTGCCCCCGGCCCCGCGGGCGCCCTGGCGCGCAGCCTCCCCGGGCCACCCCGCGGTCGGGACCCCCCTGCCCCCGGCCCTGCAGCGCGAAGCCAGCCTCCGCTACGACCAGGCCCTCGCGTGGGCCCGCTTCAGCTACCAGCAACTGCGCCTCCTCGGCGTCGACCCGCAGCAGGCCACCCAGGTACTGCCCCCGGCCCTGCGGGCGCCGTGGACGGCCGTGGGCTCCCGGTATGCCTGGGGCCGCGTCTGTCAGGCGTGCACCGCCCCCACCACCCCGGCGGAACTGCGCCGCCTGACCGCCCAGGTGGCCGCGGCCCTGGAAGAGCAGTTCCTGCTCGCCTGGGCGGAGCTGTGCGCCGCATTGGCGGCGCCCGCCACCCCCTGAAGACGGCCCCGCCTGCTCCCCCGCGGGGCACGCCCCTCCCCTCACCCCGTTTGAGCCGCCCATGGATTCCCTGACCTATCTGACCGAGTCCGCCCTTACCGCCTCAGGCCAGTTCCACCCCGACCGGGTGACGCCGACGCACCTGCACGACACCCTGCAGACCCCTCCCCGCCCCCGCGGCCGCCGCGCCACACGCCCCGGCGTCCGCGCCCCGGGAGCTCCGCGCGTTGCCCCCGGCACTGCTCCATGCCGTTCTCGGGCTCTACACCGAAGCGGCGGAAATGCTGGAGGCGCTGTGGGCGGCGCTGCACGGCGCGCCGTTGGATGAGATCAACCTGTTCGAGGAGGCGGGCGACCTGGAGTGGTACCTGGCGCTGTTGTAGCGCCAGCTGCAGCGCACCCCGGGGCAGGCGAAGGCCGCGAATATCGCCAAATTGCGCCAGCGGTACCCGGCGCAATTTGACCCCGGCCGCGCGCAGGTCCGCGATCTGGACGCGGAACGGGCCCTGCTGGCCGAAGCGGCCCGCGCCACCCCGTAACGCCCTCCCGCGGCGGGCGCGCCCGGTGCCGGCCCGCCGCCCCGGAGCCCTAATCCGTTAGCACCGTGACGGTATGGGGGTGATTGAGGATAAAGCCCTCCGGCTGGGCGCGGTCGTAGGCCGGGACCGACCGCAGCCCGCACGGGAGCTGGGCACGCAGCTGCGCCACCCGGGTGGTAAACAGCGTCTGGTCCAGCCCCAGCGGATAGTCGACGGTGATGGCGATGGCCTGCGGTCCCGGCAGCGGCTCGTCCGCCGCGTCTGGACAACAGTACAGCGAGGCGTGGCGCACGAGGTGCGTGTCGACGAAGCCCAGGACCGCCAGCAACACCCGCCGCAGCGAGGAAGCCGCGTGCAACCCGGCGCCCACGCCGGGCAGCCCCCCGCCGGCGGTGGCATACGCCGCGTAATCGAAGCCCAGGGCGGTCAGCTGCGCCGGGTCGGCGAACAGCAGTTCGCCACCGCTCCCGGCCGGCAGTGCGGGCCCGGCGGGGGTCAGGGAAACGCACGCGGGATCGACCACGGCCCACAGCCCGCGCAAGCAATCCCGCTGCGCTTCCAGGGCGCGGTCGAGATCGAAGGGTAACAGGCCGGCCGCCCCCTGGGCGTACGCGGCGGCGATGGCGGCCGAGGCGGGCACGCTCACCTCCACCGCCCGCCCCCCGGCCAGATCCAGCCCGAGGGCGAACCCGCGGTCGGTGACGCGCGCCGGATGCGTGGCCCGGCAGCCGCCTTCCCAGAGAAGCGTCCAGGCCAGGCGCGCGGGCCGCACCGGCGAGCCCAGCTCATCGCACCAGCAAAAGCCCCCGGTGCCGAGGCGGTGCTCTGCCCGGACCCAGGCTTCCGGTCCCGCGGGGTCGCGTAACGTCCCGTGGAGGAGCGCCGCCCCCGGCGCCCCGCCGACCGCAGCGGGCGGCGCGGCATCCCCCGGCCACCCGCCCCGGGCGTAACGCGTGAGCAGCGGCGCCAACAACCCGGCGAGCGGCGCCCCGTCCCGTGCCTGGAAATCACAGCCGAAATACACCTCGCCATAATGCACGCCGAGGGGCGCCGCCGGCAGGACCCAGTCCGACGCCAGCGGTTCGAGCCGCGTCACCGCGTCCGCCGCGGGCGCCAGGCGCACGGCGGCGAAATAATGCGTCACCACCCGCGGGATGGCATAGCACCCCGTCACGGTGACACCGAGCGCGGCCAGCTGGTCCCTTAAATCGCGGGCCAGGGGGGCCACCGCCACCGTCGGCGGGGGGGCGTCCCTGGCGGCATCCACGTCCGCCGGGTCGCTGACCCAGGCGAGCGGTAGCGACATCATCAGGGCAAAGTCGCGGTGAGCATTATTGTGCAGCATATCGTCTTCAAACCTCCGGTGATAAGCAGCGGCACGGCCGCCAGTTCCTCCGCCGCGCGCTCCCTCCCGCATGAAAAGGGGATGGCGCGCTCTTCCGTAACCGCAGCCGGACCGAGTGTCCGGACCGCCTCCGTCAATCCGACCATTGCCGGGCACGGGCGCCCTAGCGGCGGCGGGCCAGAAAGGGCCCGTCGCGGGGATGGAATGCGGGCGCATTTCGCCACCGTAAGCGCCCGCCTGAGGCAAATAATAACCAGCACTTCCTGTCGTTATTCCTAGGGCACAGTATAGTGAATGCCGGCGCTTTTGGCGAATGCGCCACATCGAATTCGCGCAAAATTAAGGCCGGCAATGCAGGCCGGAATAAACGCGGGATCGGGTCAGCGCGGGCCGGCGGACGCCGGCCGGTAACGCCGGGCACCGTGTGGTGGTGGCCGCGTGGGCGTCCTCTATACTAAGGATTCCTGAGTATCCCCGCGACCGAAAATCACCACAATCTCGCAGCCCACGTCGCGGGTGAGGTGACAGGGTGGGCGAGAGAGCGAGCAGTCCGGTGCCAAGACGCCTGCGGGAGGCGCGTGAACTCCTGGGGATCTCCCAGCGCGAGCTGGGGGTACGCGCCGGCCTGGATCCCGCCAGCGCCAGTACCCGGATTAACCAGTACGAGCGCGGGCGCCATGCCCCGGATTACGGCACCCTGGCCGCCCTGGCGCGGATCCTGCAACGGCCCGTTGCGTTTTTCTACGCCGAGGAAGACGGTCTCGCCGCCTGGATTTGCCGCTACGAGGCCGCCGCGTAAGCGTGCCGGCGGGATCCCGGCCATGCGGCCGGGTGGATCGGCCGCCGGTCCGCCTCCGGTAGCGCCCCCCTCCCGGACCGCCACACCGGCACCCGGCGCTCGCCCTGCCGACCGCGCCCCGCCGGGAACGGGGATCCCCTCCGCAGCAGCCCGCCCCGCGCGGCGCCGGACGCCCGGCGCCGCGGAAAAAAAAAGGCCTGCAATGCAGGCCTGGAATGGCTTTAACGGGGGAGAGCCGCCCGGCCCCGGGGGATGAAGGTCACCCCCGGACGCCGGGCGGCGGACGGCTCAGGCCGGTACCCCGGGCATGGCGCGTTGCCGGGCGCCATCGGCATAGCCCGTCGGACTTGCCATGACGACCGCCTCGGCGCACTTGGGACAGCCCAGCACCTTGGCCAACTTTGCGGTCAACCCGTAGTGGGTGTCCCCCAGGCGCACGCCGGTGACCCCTAGCCGGCCCATGGCCTGCCGGGCGCCCGCCTGGACCAGCTTGGCCACCCCCTCGACGTAGGCGGTGTCCAGGCCCTCGATGGAATCGAGGACCAACTGGTCGGTTGTAGCCCGCCAGACCCAGCTTTGGGCCACTACCTGGGAGCGGTACTCCACCACCCAGAAGGCCGAGTGTGGGCTGTCCACCCCTGCGCGGGCACAGGACCGGGCCGCCCCGTGGAGGTGCTGAACAGTAGGTCACCACCCCCAGCATGGGGCCCAGCGGATCGTCGTGCGCTAGTTGGCGCAACAGCCAATCCCCCTCGTGCCCGACCTGCGCGCCGGTGACGCGCACCGCCGGCACCGCCTCCCAGGCCTTCAGGGGACCGCGCATCAGCCCACGGTAATCCTCGAACTGGCTTTGCCCCAGGCCGACCTTGGCCGCGATGGTCGCGACCTCGAGGTCGCCCAGGGTCTCGATGCCGGCGGACAGCAGTCGCGCCGCCACCTGGCGAAGCTCCGTCAGGGTCGCGGGGACGCGACCGAGCTCGCGCTCGATGTCCCCCCACTGCCCCGCCCGGGCCAGGGTCTTCTTGGGGTGCTTGAACACCCGCCGGCGCCAGCCGGCGGCGTCGAAGCGCCCGGTGGGGAGCGGGAACTGCCCCAGGTCATGGATGCCGTCGGCATCCAGCGTCGCCCCGTGCAGGGCGGCGAAGTGCTGCATCTCGCCCAGACGGCCGAACAGCCGGGCGAGGTTCATCGCCGGCTGGCGTAGCCCGCCCGGATGATCCGGCCCGGCCAAGGGCGCGACGCCGGCCCGGACGCACAGCGCCCGGTAGATCCCCATGGGCAGTCCGGCCACCGCCAGCTCCTTGGCGATCCCCGCCGGCAGATCCACCCCTTGCAGGTACTGCCACTGCAGCCGCGACGGGGTGTGCTGGGCACGCCGCCAGCGCGGACCCTTCTGCAGCCGGTCGACCTCTGCCCAGTTGAGGTCCATGAGGCCAATGACGGCCAGCGTGGCGCGCGCCTCGAGGACGCCGCTGCTCACCGCCGCCCACCGCGCCCAGGGCGCGATGCGACCCAGGGCCACCAGCGCCCGTTTGGCGAAGCGCCAGGCCCCGCCCTTGACGTTGGCCTCCGCCCAGCGCACGCCGCGCAGCACATGTGCGACGCGGGCCGCCGAATCGCGCTTGGATACCCACTTGCGCATGGGCGCATGGGCCACCTCCGGGCGCAGCCGATACAGGCCGGCGACGGTCCGGCGGAACTTGCGCCCATCCCGGCAGCCGGCCTGGTACCAGGCGCGCGCCACCTGATCGGCAGACACGCCGTAGTGGCCGGCCCCCTCCCAGCCGCCCCGGTGGCGCGCCGGGACCCCGGTGGGGTCGGTGGCCGGCAGGGGGTCGCCGTAGCGCCCGCCGGCACAGGCGGCCAGCACCGTCTCCGCCGCGACGAACGCCTTGGGATCGACCTTGGCGTCCAGCAGCGCCGGCCAGTAGGCCAGCCCGCGGTCGGCCGCGCGGCGCTTGAGCCCCCGCAGCCGTCCCTGGCGGCGGCCCTCCAGGCGCAGCAGAGTCGTCAGCGCCCGCACGGGCTGGGCGGTGCCGCCGACCAGAGCGAGGTACGCCTGGTCGTAGTCCCGCGCCGCCTCGCCCGTCACCCCCGCCCCGCGGGCGAAGCACTCCGGGCTGGGGAGCCGCAGCCGCGCGAGCGCGGCCAGGGGGCGGTCCCCGGCGTCATGCACCGGGAAGGCGGCCCCGGCGGCGCGGGCGACCAGGGTGTCTTCCGTGACGGCGACTTCGGCCAGGAATACGGCCTCGCCCATGTCCCCGATCACGGGGAAAAAATTACAGTGGAAGTTCAAGTTGGACATGCCTACCTCCCCCTGACGGGTGTTGCATCGGGGCCTGTGACCCGAGGGAAAAACAAAAACCCGATGAGGCAGGCATGCCAGCGCCCCGTGGGGGAACATGGCCCTCACGGGGGGAGCGCGGCGGCGCCGCCGCGGCAGGAAGTCAACACCCACCGCACGGGGGGTCGACCTTCAGACAGTTCGCGCGAACGCGCGACCCGAAGAACATCGCTGTTGGGGACTGGCCAGCTCCCAGGCGAGCGGCGATCGCGAAAATACGGGGGTAACCGCGGCGCCCGGGTGGGGCGTTCACGCCCGCTCCGGGGTCGTCCTGCCGCGGTAACGCCGGTTATCGCCCGCGCGCCGGTTAAGGAGCCGGGCGGGCCGCTTACGGCGTCGCCGGCCGCGGGGCCGCCAGCGCCGCCACCTTGACCCGGGCCACCCCCGTCCCCTCCATGGCCAGGTGGCGGGCGGCGGCGCGCGACAGATCGATAATCCGGCCGCGCCGGCGCGGACCCCGGTCATTGATGGTCACCGCGACCGTCTTGCCGTTGGCGAGTTTGGTCACCTGGACCCGGCTGCCGAGGGGCAGCTGGGGATGGGCGGCGGTCAGCGCGTGTTGATTGAAGGGTTTGCCGCTGGCAGTCTTTTTGCCATGGAAGCCCGGGCCGTACCAGCTCGCCAGGCCGATCTGCGCCCCGCCCCCGCCGCCGGCCCGCGGCGCCTTGGCGGCGACCTTGCGCGGGGCAGCATACGCCGGCAGCGCCGGCAGCGCCGGCCCCAACGTCAGCGCCAGCACCAGCGCCAGATGGCTCACCCCCCAGCGGCGGGCGGCGCGGTGGCGCGGGCGCCAGCCGCGGGCGGGCCCGTTCATGGCGCCCCCGGCGCGGCCAGCGCCGCTCAGGCCGGCCATCCCGCCAGCCGCTGCTGCAGGGTGGCCATGTCGGGCGCATCCTCCAGCACCCCTTCCAGGAAGGCGGCGGCGGCCAGCGGCCAGCGGCCAACGCGGAATGGCGCCGCGTCCGCGGAGCCGGCGGCGGTGATCACCAGTTCCTGCGGCGCCCGCTGCAGCGCGGCATACAGCGGCGCGCCGAACCGTGCGGGCTGGGCAAGGATGGCGTCGACCGCGACCGGGCGGTCGCCCGGCCACACCAGATCGACGCCCGGCCGCACCCACCCAGGCAGGGCGGCGACAAACCGCCAGTCACCCCCCCCGGCCACGCGGCGGGCGGCGGCAAAGGCCGCGGCGGGGGTGGCGGCCTGCACCGGCCAGCAGGCCAGCTGCCGGCACGGCGCGCCATAGCCGATCACGGTAAAGGGTCGGAGTGACATCGGATGCTCCCCTGCAATTAATCGGTAATGCATTGTAGTCCGGCATGGCTCCAGCTGTATAGCGCGCCGTAAACCGACCACCGCCTGCGCGGTCCGGCGGGGCCGAACTGCTCAGTAAGCCCCGTCCAGCACGGCAGAGTCTTCCGTGCAGGAACCAGCCCCCAGCGGCGGGCCGGCGGGTGGTGCCGGCGACGGTGCCCAGTCGGGTGGCAGACGGGTAATCTGAAAGGTATAGAGCGTTAGCGATCGCGCCGTCAAGGGCGGCGGTATTTCCGGCGCCGTCGTCCGGGGGGCGCCAGTACGTCCGTGGTCAGGAACAGCTGGCAGACCAGGGGCAATCCGGCCAGCAGAGGTGCGAATGACATGGGGGAATTCAACCGCAAAACAGGGGTGAGCAATGGCTGCGTACCGCCGGCGTTCCTGTCACCAAAGGTCAGAAACTATTTGCAGCGAAGCGCTTAGCCATACAGTAGCATAGCGTAGGCGTTGCGGCGAACCGCCCGCTGACCTTGCTACAGGAGACCTATGTCCGAGATCATCCACCCCCCCGCGTTTGGCGCGCGCATTGCTTCCCGGCTGGAGAAAACCCAGCTCACCCGGCATGAGCTGGCCAATACGCTCGACGTGACCCTGGCCACTGTCAACCGCTGGTTGAGCGGTGAGACCTGCCAGGCGCGGGCCGCCTTTCTGCCAGCGCTCGCCGAAGTGCTGGAATGCGAACTCCGCTGGCTAACCACCGGGGAAGGCCCGGAGCAAGGCGACGACGCCCTGAGTCCCAATCGCCACGCCGTGATCCGCGAAGCGTATGCCCTGGCGGAAAACAAACTCACCGCCTTGCTGTTCCTGATCGATGGTCTGAAAAGTTCGGAAAGTGACGAGCTGGTGGCCGTCCAATTGGCGCTCGATGACGATGAGCGCGCGATCATCCATCACCTGCGGCGCGCCCCCCCGCCCCTCCGCCCCCTGCTGCGGCAGCTGAGCGCGCTGAGCGCCGCGTCCGGGCGCGAGCACCCGAGCTGAACCACGGCGCGTCCGCCCCCTCCCCTGCCAGCGTTCCCTCTGCCCCCTGATACCGCCCTCAAACACCACGCCCTGCTCGCCGCCCTCGTCGCTACCCAGACCCTGTGCTGGCTGCCGCTCCTGAGCAGCTGGTGGCTGGCCCTCGCGCCCCCCGCCGGCGCTAAGCGCCCCCCTCAGCCAAAATCCGCGCCCGGGAACGTGGCAAGGTAGT
>CALMNY010000501.1 GCA_937872125.1 uncultured Candidatus Competibacteraceae bacterium
GGGCTCGGTGCGGCTGTGGCTGCAGCGCGCCCAATCGCCGCGCGGCGCGCTGCGTCCGGCCCAGTTGGCGTTGGGTGCGCCGGGCCAGATGCCCGCAGCGCCGGGCGAGCGCGCGCAGGCGTTGTTGAAAGTCCACCAGGGTGGGGGCCAGCAGCAGGCTGCCGGTCAACGGGGGGTGGTCGGGACCGGCGTCGCCCAGGAGATAGGGCAACCAGATTCGGTCGAGTCGGGCCAAGCGCGCCTGGAGAACGACCAGCTCATCGATCTGGCTTTGAAGCAGGGCGCCGGCGTCGACGGGTGCGCGGTCGGAATCGGGAAGAACGGAAGGGACGGGCCAGGCAGGGGCAGGGAGGGCAAGGGATGCCGTGGAATGAGAACGACAATCCTGGTTAGCCATGGCTGACCTCCTCTGAAGGTCGGTACTGGTCAGGTTCTGGCTGGTGTAAAAGCACCGGGCAGAACCGCTTTTTGTACTGCTTGTTACGCTGAATGCGTTAACGGTAACACTGCTTTTGCAGCGGATAAAGATGAAAGGTGCGCGGTCAAAACCGGCGCGAACAGAAAACCACGGGCGCGATGAGAATACCATGCGAAGATTGCCTCACTGTCGGTTCAGGACAAAATCAATCCACGCTGCATGTCGCCGCCAAAAAGTGGACTGAGTTTGAGCCTGTCACCGCGTTATGGTGAGGCTCGTGTGTCTCTTTACGATGATTCTCCTGCCGCTTTCTGGTAGAGAACCTGACACACGGGAACGAGTCTAGTGATCAAGTTCTTTCGTGTAAAGCGTTCAGCCTCAAACCGGTCGGCCGAAACAGAATGCGGGGTATCGCCATGACCCATAAAGCACGAATCCTGGTCATCGAGGATAATGGCACGATGCGGATCGTCCTCGCCGCTGCGCTGGCGGACGCCGGTTATGAAGTGATCGAAGCGGTGGACGGAATGACCGGCCTGATGCTGGCCGAAAGCACCGCGCCGGATCTGGCAGTGCTGGATTTGCACCTGCCCGACCTGTCCGGTTTGGAGATCGCCAGCCTTTTTCATCAGCGCCTCCCGTTTCTGGTCCTGACGATGGACTCGGAAAGCGAGCAGGTTCAAAAATGCATCGAGCTGGGCGCCCTGGGGTATCTGGTGAAACCCCCCGACATCGATGGCTTCTTGCGGCAGGTTCAGATCGCGCTGAAACGGGGTTGGGAAAATTTGAACCTGCGCCGCGCACTTCAGGAAACGCAAGCGATTTCCAAGGCGTTAGGCATCCTGATGGCCCACGATCATCTGCCGGACGAGGTTGCCTATCGAAAGCTCCTATCGTTTGCCACCGCGCACAAACGTCGGGTCGCAGAAGTCGCCATCGACTTGATCGGTGCGTTCCATCAATGGCCGACGGCGGACGGCTCGTCCGCCGCCGCGAAAAAACTCCCCAAAGAGATCGTCAAAATCCTCGAATGGCTCGACTCGTCGAAACGCTAGTCCCGAGGCAAATACGGGTTGAGGCGTTCGATCAGTTCGGCCAGCGCGCCCGGCAACCCTTGAATCTCAGCCTGTAAGGCAACCGGGTCGCTTCGGGCAGCGGCGTAGCCCACGGCCGCGCACCGATCGGCCAGCCGGTCGGCGCCGAGGGTCGCCGCCGCGCCCTTGAGCAGGTGCACGGCTTCTTTAAGCGCTTCCCAATCCTTCGACTCGGCCGCCTTGCGCAGGCGCTCCAGGTCACGCTCGGCTTCGCGGATAAAGGTCTGGACGATCGCGGGCACCACCGCGGGCGACCGCATCTGGCCCATCCGGTTCAACAGGTCCGGGCGCAGCACGCAGCGCGCACTGGCTGCGCGCGGCGCGGCGGGCGCCCTCCCGCCGGTCGTATCCGCCAGGCCTGGCTGGGATGGGTCGGGTAGCCGGTGGATCGCGGAAACCGGGGGTCCAACCACCCGCTCCACCGTGTCGAGCAGCGCGTCGACGCTGATGGGCTTGGTCAGGTAGGCATCGATGCCGACCGCTTGGGCCGCCGCCTCCGCCGCCGGCGTCGCATCGGCGGTCAGCAGGATAGCGGGTAGCGACTGGCCCGGATGGTCTTGGCGGTATCGCGCGATGACCTCATCGCCATAGAGTTTCGGCATCTGCAAATCCAAAATGGCGAGATCGAAGGGGGTTGGTCCCCGCAGCGCGTCCAACGCCGCCTGGCCGTCGGCAACGAGGTGCAGGCGATGCCCGGCACTGCTCAAAATGTTTCGAATGACCTGTCGGTTCATTCGATGGTCTTCGGCCACCAGGATGCGCAAGGGCCGTGCCGCGCGGCGGCGCGGCGATCCGGCTGGCCCCGCCGCCGTCTCCGCCCCCGGATCCGGTACGGCCGCGCGCCGAAACAGCAGCTCGAACCAGAAACAACTGCCCGCGCCCGGCGCGCTGCGAACCCCGATCCGGCCGCCCATGCGTTCCACCAGCCGCTTGGCGATGGCCAGTCCGAGACCGGTACCGCCGTAATCGCGGGCGCCGGGGGCGCGAGCCTGCACGAAGCCCTCGAAAATGCGGTCCAGCGCCTCGGGGGCAATCCCGATCCCGGTATCGGCGACCTCGCAACGGACCGCGACCTCGTCGTCTTGGTCGGTTGCGGGTGGCGGAGCCGCGACCCGCGCCGACACGATCACCGACCCGCGCTCGGTGAATCTCACCGCATTCCCGACCAGATTCATCACAATCTGACCCAGCCGGGTCGGATCGCCGCGCACCCATCGCGGGAGCGCCGGATCGATGGCCAACGTCAGGCGCACGCGTTTGGCGCGCGCCTCTGGAGCCATCACGCGGACGATCTGGCGGAATAAAGCGGGCATATCAAAATCGGTCGCGCCGAGCGGGAGGTCGCCGGTCGCCTCGATTTTGGACAAATCCAGGAGGTTGTTGACCAGGTTGAGCAGCAGGAGGGCTGAGTGATGGATAGTCGTCACCTGGTCGAGCTGCCGGCGGCGGAGCGGTCGGGTCCTCGCCAGCAAGTCGGCGCTGGCGATCACGCCGTGGAGGGGGGTGCGGATTTCGTGGCTCATGCTGGAGAGAAACCGTGACTGCGCGGCATTGGCCTGGAGCGCCGCCTGGTGGGCGCGTTCCAATTCCGCGTTCTGGCTCTCCAGCCGCCGCAACGCGCTGCGCAGCTCGATCGTGGCGGACCGCACCTGGTCCTGCAACACATGGCGCGATCGGTCGAGTGCTCGCGCGGCCAAGTTCAAGCCGCGCTCCAAATCCCCCAGCTCCCACGGGGAACGCTCGGGCAGGCGAAGGTCCAAATCCCCCTGGGCCAGGGCTTGAAAGGCGTTGCTGACCCGCCGGATCGGCCGATAGATGCGGCCGCCGACATACAGCCCGATGCCGGTCGCGATCACCAAACTGACCAGCAGCGCCGACACCCCGATCCAGAACACCTCCCACTGGCGTTGGAGGGTGCCGGTGCGGGAAAGCGCCACGCGGACGGCGCCGATTGCCGCACTCACCTCAGCGCGGGTGTTCCTCCGGGCCTGAAAGGCGCCCAAGTCATCCACTGCGATCAAGGTGTGATGGATCGGCGCCTCGAACCACCGCACCCCCTCGTCTGAGGGAACCGCCACCCCGGCGCGCTGATCCACCAGCACCCTCCCGTCCCGATCCAGGATCACAATCTGCGCCAGGTCGGCGCTGCGGAGCACGGCGTGCGCCAGTTGGTCCAGGGCCGCGCGATTGCCCGAAAACACGCTGAACTCGGCGGCAGGGGCCAAATTCGCCACGATATCCCCACCGCGCGCCGCCAGGGCGTGGTCCATGTCGTGAATGCGGGTGTAGGCAAAATAGGCGATCAAGCTCGAGGAAATCAAAGCGGCGGGCGCCAGTGCCAGAATCAAGATCACCCCGCGCACCCCGCATCTCATGGCCGGGCCTCCCTGGCGCGCAATTGCCGGTACAACACCGCGTCGTCCGGCACCGTCAAACCCAGCGACCGAGCCACCTGCCGGTTCACGCTGACCCGAAAATCGGCGGGGTATTGCGGCGGTGGCAACCGGCCTTGACCCGGTTGTAGAAAGCGGGTGATGACATCCGCCACCTGCTGGCCCAGTTGCTCGGAATCGGAGTAGACCGCGGCCAGCGCGCCGGCCCTGACATAGGCGGCGGAAAAGCCGACGACCGGAATCCCCCGGCGGTACGTGCTGAGTAAGAGCGGATAGACGTTCTGCTCGCTGGACACCTCGGGGTCGGGAGGCACCAGCAGGACGTCGGTCTTCGAGAGCAGCGGCTCCAAGACTTGGACAATATTATCGTCCTTGGCGAATTGGGCCTCCTGCAACGCCAGCCCCGCGCGTTTGGCGGCAGCAGCGAAATCAGCCCGATCCGCCCGCGAGATCGATCCGTAAATGATCCCCACTCGCGTTGCCTCCGGCAGGGTCGCCCGGATCAAGCCAAAATAGCGGTCGGGCGGCTGATCGAGATAGAGCGCGGTGGCGGGGGCGCGGCGTTGCCGGTCCCGCCGCACCAGGTCGGCGACCGCGTGATGCGGGAGCAGGACGGCGACGGCGGGAATCGTCGGATAGCGCTTGAGAATTTCCTCGCTGGCGGGAATTCCCGCGCTGACCAGGAGCGTCGCGGATGATGCTTCCACGGGTAGCCCGCGCGCTTCAAGTTGAACCTTGTCGCCCATCGCCGCGCGCAACCGGTCTTGCAAGGCAGTGTAAAGCGCCCGATAAACGCTGCTTTCCTGGCTGAGGATAACCTCGATGCGCGCGGGATCTGCGGGCGGCGTCCTGCCGATGACGAGCATCAGCACGCTCAGGCCAACCGCCAACCGCCATCGCCTGCATTT
>CALMNY010000502.1 GCA_937872125.1 uncultured Candidatus Competibacteraceae bacterium
GGGACTGGCGGCGGCCTGCGACCTCTGCGTCGCCGCCACCACCGCCTCTTTCGCCACCTCCGAAGTCCGCTTCGGCCTCATCCCCGCCACCATTGGCCCCTACGTGCTGCGGGCCATCGGCGCGCGGCAGGCGTCACGCTACTTCCTGACCGCCGAACGCATCACCGCTCGCCGCGCCTGGGAACTAGGGCTGGTGCACGAACTGACGGAGCCGGACGCGCTGGACGCCAAGGTGCGGGAAATCATCAATGCCCTGCTGGCAGGCGGTCCTCAGGCACAAACGGCGGCCAAGGATTTGATCCGCGCCGTCGCCGACCGCCCCGTGGACGACGCTCTGGTGGAAGACACCGCCCAGCGCATCGCGCAAATTCGCGCCACGCCGGAAGCCAGGGAAGGACTGAGCGCCTTTCTGGAAAAACGCCCGCCGAACTGGATGGAGTCCTGACATGTTCAAGAAAATCCTGATCGCCAATCGCGGCGAAATCGCCTGCCGGATCGTCAAAACCGCCCGCCGTCTGGGCATCGCCACCGTGGCGGTCTATTCCGAGGCCGACGCCGAGGCCCGCCATGTGCGGCTGGCCGACGAAGCGATCTTGATCGGTCCCGCCGCCGCCCGCGATTCCTATCTGGCGGCAAACGCCATCATCGCCGCCGCCCGCCAAACCGGAGCCGAGGCCATTCATCCCGGTTATGGCTTCCTGGCTGAAAACGCTGATTTCGCCGTGGTCTGCGCCCAGGCTGGCCTCGTGTTCATCGGTCCGCCGGTCGCCGCGATTCGGGCCATGGGTTCCAAATCCGCCGCCAAGGCGCTGATGGAATCCGCCGGGGTGCCGTTGACGCCCGGCTATCACGGGGCCGATCAGACCCCCGCCCTGCTCCAGGCCGAGGCCGACCGCATCGGCTATCCGGTGCTGATCAAGGCCAGCGCCGGCGGCGGCGGCAAGGGGATGCGGGTGGTCGAAACCGCCGGGGACTTCGCGGCGGCGCTGGCGTCGTGCCAGCGCGAGGCAGCCAGCAGCTTTGGCGACGACCGGGTGCTGGTGGAGAAATACGTGGTCCGCCCGCGCCACATCGAAATTCAGGTGTTCGGCGACGCGCACGGCCACTGCATTCACCTGTTCGAGCGCGACTGCTCGGTGCAGCGCCGCCACCAGAAAGTGCTGGAGGAAGCGCCCGCCCCCGGCATGACGCCCGAACGCCGCGCCGCCATGGGCCAGGCCGCCGTCAACGCCGCCCGCGCCGTTGGTTACGCCGGGGCCGGCACGGTGGAATTCATCGTGGATCAGGCCGGCCAGTTCTATTTCATGGAGATGAACACCCGCTTGCAGGTCGAGCATCCTGTGACCGAAATGATCACCGGCCTCGATCTGGTGGAATGGCAGTTGCGCATCGCGGCGGGCGAGCCGTTGCCGCTGACCCAGGAACAACTGGCGCTGCGCGGCCACGCCATCGAGGCGCGCGTCTACGCTGAGGATCCGGCCAAGGGTTTTCTGCCCGCCACCGGGCGACTCACGCATCTGACCCCGCCGGAGGAATCGCTGCACGTGCGGGTGGACACCGGCGTCGAGGAAGGCGACGAGATTACCCCGTTCTACGATGCGATGATCGCCAAGCTGATCGTCTGGGACGTGAACCGGGATCGGGCGCTGGCCCGGCTGCTGCAAGCCCTGGCTCAGTATCGGGTGGTGGGCGTCGCCAATAATATTGAATTCCTGTCCCGGCTGGCGGCCTGCCCCGCCTTCGCCCATGCCCATCTGGACACCGATCTGATCGAACGCGAGCGGGAATTCCTGTTCCCGCAGGAGCAGGACGCGCCCGACGAAGCCTTTCTGGTGGCGGCGCTGGCTGAACTGTTGCGTGAGGCGCGGCAGGCTCAGGACGCCGGTCACGGCGATCCCGACCCCTGGTCGCCCTGGCATCGTCGCGACGGCTGGCGGCTGAACGCCAGCGCCGCCCGCAATCTGCGGTTTCGGCTGGGCGACCGGTCGCGCGAGATACGGGTCGGCTATCAGCGCGACGGCTACTCCCTGACCCTGGACGACCGCCGTGTGCTGGCCCGGGGCGAACTGCTGAACCCGCGCGGCCCGTTGCGGGTGGAACTGGATGGCCGCCGCATGGACGCCAGTTGCATTGTGGCTGGCGAGCGCCGCCATGTATTCCTCAACGGTCGCGCCTGGCCGCTGGCGCGGGTAGACCCGCTGCAGTTCAACGCCGAGGGCGGCGGCGCCGAAGGCGGACTGCTGGCGCCGATGCCGGGCACGGTCATCGCCCTGCTGGCGCAGCCCGGCACACGGGTAGCGAAGGGTACGCCGCTGCTGATTCTGGAAGCGATGAAGATGGAGCACACCGTCGCCGCCCCGGCTGCTGGCACGATTAATGGCTTCCGCTTTGGCGTCGGCGATCAGGTCGGCGACGGGGCGGAACTGGTGGATTTTGCGGCTGAACCGGATGAACGCCGGACTGCTAATGTGGACTGAGGAACCGCTGATGTTATTGCCACGACAGGTCAGGATTGTAGAAGTTGGTCCCCGCGACGGCTTGCAGAACGAGCGGGAGATCGTCCCGGCTACGATCAAGTTGGCCCTGATTGACCAGTTGGCCACCGCCGGTCTCACGACTATCGAGGCGGGCGCGTTCGTATCGCCGAAATGGGTGCCGCAGATGGCCGACAGTGCGGCGGTGCTGGCTGGCCTCCAGCGTCGCCCAGGCGTCAGTTACCCGGTGCTGGTTCCGAACCTGAAAGGTCTGGAATCGGCTCTGGCCGCCGGCGCAACCGAGATCGCGGTATTCGGCGCGGCGTCCGAGACCTTCTCCCGCCGCAACATCAACTGCTCTATCGCCGAATCGCTGGACCGCTTCCGGCCGGTGGTGGAACTGGCGCGGCAGCACGGCGTCAAGGTCCGGGGTTATGTCTCCTGTGCACTGGGCTGTCCCTACGAGGGCGAAGTCGCGCCGGAGAAGGTGGCCAAGGTCGCGGGTGCGCTGCACGCGCTGGGCTGCTACGAAATCTCCCTGGGCGACACTATCGGCGTCGGCACGCCCGGCAAAGTCCAGCAGATGCTGGAAGCGGTGGCCTGGGAGGCGCCGATGGAGTGTCTGGCCGGCCATTACCACGACACCTACGGTCAGGCGCTGGCCAACATCTATGCCTCGCTGGAACTGGGTCTGGCGACGTTTGACGCTTCCATCGCCGGGCTGGGCGGCTGCCCCTATGCGGCAGGCGCGTCCGGTAACGTCGCCACCGAAGACGTGATCTATCTGCTGAACGGCCTGGGAATTGCGACCGGCGTTGATCTCGACGCCCTGGTGGACGCCGCCGCGTTCATCTGCGACGTGCTGAAACGGCCCCCCGCTTCAAAAGTCGCGCGGGCGCTGCTGGCAAAACGTTCCGCCAATTGGGAGTGAAGGCGGTAGAATCCACGAATTACCGCAGGGGCGCGGCGCTGCCGTGCTCCGATTTTCTGTTTCAATGTTCAGAGTGTTAGCGATGTCCGATTTGCGAACAATAGCGGGCGCCAATCCTGGCGGGTTTCGGCGGGATTTCCGCCGGTTGCTCAACGGCGGGTGTTTGCTGATCTGCCTGACAGGATTGGGTTTTGCCTATCACGCACAATTTTACCTGGGACTGGAACCGTGCCCGCTGTGCATTTTCCAGCGGTTGGCTCTATTCGGTCTGGGGGTGATCTTTCTGCTGGCGACCCTTCACAACCCGGCGGACTGGGGCGCAAAGGTGTACGGCGCGCTGCTTGGGTTATCGGCTGCGGCAGGCAGCGGCATTTCCGCCCGGCATGTCTGGTTGCAGCATCTGCCGCCTGAGGAGACGCCACGCTGCGGGCCGGGGCTGGATTACCTGCTGGAAACCCTGCCGCTGAGCGAAACCGTGCGCGAGGTGCTGACCGGTTCCGGCGAATGCGCCCAAGTGGACTGGACCCTGCTGGG
>CALMNY010000503.1 GCA_937872125.1 uncultured Candidatus Competibacteraceae bacterium
GTCTGTACAAGGCGATGGGCGGCGGCTGGGTCGGGGAGGCGGAGCAGATGACCGCACCACCGGCAAAGGTGGCGGCTTCACCGCCGGCTTCATAGTTGCTTCTTCATCAAATCTACAAGGCGCGTTCTTACGCGCCTTGTTTTTTTCTGAATCGTCTCAGCAATGCCCAGAACCTCAACTTGTTGAAAAATATCAGTGATCTCAATCGGTTGTGAGAGTTGGTTTTCGCACGGCCTTTCTGAATCACAGAGTTCGTTATACCGCACCTACGCCGCCAGGTGCTCGTTTTTTGTCCAACTCAAGCCTGCGCAGGCAAGTCCACGATTCTTCAAGCCTGATCTTTCCCCGCCCTGGCTTCGCACGGCGAGTTATCCACAGCTTTTGTGGATAACTCGCTCAAGACCCAGCCATTCTCATTTTGCAAACGCACTGGCTCCCACGCTCCAGCGTGGGAGCACATCCAGACGCTCCAGCGTCCCCCGTGATTGCATCCCATGGAAGCATCATCTTTCGCAGCGGCCTGACCATGGGCGGCCTCATGCAGGCGTTATTGAGCAATGATCCGCTCGGTGTTCATCACCGAATCCAGCAAGGGCGGCGGTTCAGGCGATGCGCAATGGCTTGCACAAATAGCGGCGGGACTCCGGTTATGGGATAGTAGCCGGCGTAAAAAAACCACGAGAACCCCCATGCCATTCACCGAAAAGCTTAAGGAAGCGGTCATTGGCAAGCCGCAAAACCCGCTTCATCCGGAAACCCACCACAACATGGCCCTGGTCGCCTTCCTGGCCTGGGTTGGTCTGGGCGCCGACGGCCTGTCCTCAGCCTGCTACGGCCCCGAAGAAGCGTTTCTAGCCCTGGGCCAGTACACGCACTTTGGCCTTTATCTGGCTGCTGCCACGTTCCTGACCGTCTTCGTCATCGCACTCTCCTATAACCAGGTCATCGAACTGTTCCCGACCGGCGGCGGTGGCTACAAGGTCGCTACCCAGTTGCTGGGACCGCGCGCCGGACTGGTCTCGGGTTCGGCGCTGCTGGTGGACTACGTGCTGACCATTTCCATCTCCATCGCCGCCGGCGTGGACGCCCTGTTCAGCCTGCTGCCACCCGGCGCCCAGCCCTACAAGCTTATGACCGAGATCGCGCTGGGGATCCTTCTGATCATGCTCAACCTGCGTGGCATCAAGGAATCCATTCGGGTGCTGCTGCCCATCTTCATCGGGTTCTTTCTGATCCACGCCGGCCTCATCATCTACGGCGTGATCGCCCATGCCGAGGGCCTGCCCCATCTGATCCCGGACACCATCGCCGAAACCGAACATCTGACCCAGCAGATGGGCTGGATATTCGCGGTCTCGCTGTTCCTGCGCGCCTACTCACTGGGCGGCGGCACCTACACCGGGCTGGAAGCGGTTTCCAACAACGTCAACATGCTCAGCGAGCCTCGGGTCCGCACCGGGCGGTACACCATGCTCTATATGGCGGGGTCGTTGAGCTTCACCGCCGGCGGCGTCATCCTGCTATACCTGCTCTGGAACGCTCAGCCCAGCGCCCACCAGACCCTGAACGCCGTCACTTTTGACGCCATCATCGGCAGTTGGCAACTCGATCCGCTCCTCCATTATGGCTTGCTGGCGATCGTGCTGCTGTTGGAAGCGGGGTTATTGTTCATCGCGGCTAACACCGGCTTCCTGGGTGGGCCGACGGTGCTGGCCAATATGGCAGTGGATTCCTGGGTGCCGCGTCAGTTCCGCAATCTGTCCGGCCGGTTGGTGACTCAGAACGGCATCTTTCTGATGGGGTTGGGCGCTATCGGCATTTTGCTGTGGACTCAGGGGGATGTGTCGGTGCTGGTGGTGCTGTACAGCATCAACGTGTTCATCACCTTTTCGCTCTCATTGCTGGGGTTGTGCCTGCACTGGTGGGCCAGTCGCTACGATGAGGACAACTGGAGATCAAAGCTGGCCCTGGCGCTGCTGGGCTTCACGGTCACCGGCGGCATCCTGGTGGTGACGGTGGTGGAGAAATTCACCGAGGGCGGCTGGCTCACCATCCTGATCACCGGTCTGATCATCGGGGTTTGCGCGTTGATCAAGCGCCATTACGAACAGGTTCGCTTGCAGTTGCGCACCATTGACACTCTTTATGCGCCGCGCCCCAACTGGGGCGAGGACTTGCCCGAACCCCCGCTGAATCCGGAACTGCCCACCGCGATCTTCCTGGTCGGCAAGAATCGCGGACTGGGCATGTATACCCTCAAATGGCTCAACGAAGTCTTCACCGGCCATTTCAAGAACTTCATTTTCCTGAGCGTCGGCGAGGTGGACGCCGAGAGCTACGGCGGCAAGGGTGCGCTGCGTTCCCTGCAATACCAGATCGAGAATTCGCTGCGCTACTACGTCAACTACTGCCACAGCGAGGGCTGGGCGGCTGCGTCCTACGCTGCCTTTGGCACCGACGTTGAAAAAGAACTGGAAACACTGGTGGTCAAGGTCGTGACCGAATATCCCAACAGCGTATGCCTGGGCAGCAAGCTGATTTTCGATAACGAAAGCTGGCTGATCTCATGGCTGCACAACCACACCGCCATTGCCATGCAGCGCCGCCTGCACCTGCGGGAAATCCAGATGATCGTCACCCCGATCAAGATTTGATCAGACGCGGCGCAGCGCCTCTGTCGCCTGCGCCGCCAACCGGTCCAGTGCGGTTCCGAAGAAATGATCTGCTCCCGGGATGACAGACAGCCGGGCGGCCGGATGCCAGCACGGCAGCAGCGTCCGCAGCCTATCCAGCGGCGCCATGCGGTCCTGGTCGCCGACCAGCGCCACTAACTCCGCGGGCGGCGCCGCGACCGGCGCAAAATCCAGAAATACGACGGGCGGCGCTATGAGCACCTGCCGCCCTACGCTGGCCAGCGGTGGGTTCAGGCCCAGGTTCACCCAGGCGCCGAAGGAATAGCCCGCCAGATCGGTGACGGTTTTGCCCAGCCCGATCAGATACGCCGCCGCCGCCCGCACATCATCCCGCTCACCCGCGCCGTCGTCATAATCGCCCCCGCTGGCGCCGACGCCCCGAAAGTTGAACCGCAGCGTACTGTAGCCCAGTCGCTGATAGACTTCGGCCAGAGTCGTCACCACCGGGTTGCTCATTTCGCCGCCATACAGCGGGTGTGGGTGCGTAATGATCGCCGCATCCGGGCCGGGCGCCAGATACAGTTGGCCCTCCAGGCGCAACGGGCCGGCGGTGAAGAAAACATGGCGCTCGGCTACGAGCATGGCGAATCTCCGTCGGTTGCCGGTACGGGTGGCGCGACCGCTGCCGCTCTGGTCGAATCTGGCGCTAACAACTGCTTGAACTGAGTCAGTGGCAGTGGGCGGCCAAAATAGTAACCCTGACCTTCATCACAGCCGTGATCGCGCAGAAACGCCAGTTGTTCAATCGTTTCCACCCCTTCTGCCACCACCTCCACCCCCAGGCCAAGGGCCAGGGTCAGGATCGCGTCCGTGATGGCGACGCTGCTGGTGCTGGTGGGCAGGTCCATGACAAAGGCGCGGTCAATCTTGAGCACATCCAGCGGAAAGCGCTGCAGATAGCCCAGCGAAGAATAGCCGGTGCCGAAATCGTCAATCGCGATGCGCACGCCCAGTTCTTTAAAGTTCCTCAGCGTCGCCAGATTTTCATCGCTGGGATTCATCAGGATGCTCTCGGTCAACTCCAGTTCCAGGCAGGTGGAATCGAACCCTGAGGTCGTCAGCACGTTGCGCACCAAATCCGCGAGGCCGGCCTGTCGGAACTGTCGGGCTGACAGATTGACCGCCACCCGCAGCCCGGTGCAGCCGTCCTGATGCAACTGGCCGAACTCGCGCACCGCCGTGCGCAATACCCACTCCCCGACTTTCAGGATCAATCCGCTGTCTTCGGCGATGGAAATAAACCGAACCGGCGACAATAGGCCCAGCTCAGGATGGTTCCAGCGGATCAGCGCCTCAGCGCCCCGAATGGCGTTCGCATGGAAATCCCATTTCGGCTGGTAGTACACCTCCAGTTCCTGCCGCTCGACAGCGTGGCGCAAGTGGGTTTCCAAACTCAGCCGCTCGCGTGACAACACCGTAGCCCCGGACAAATAGATCTGGTAGTTATTGCGCCCCATGTCCTTGGCGCGATACAGGGCGATATCGCTATTACGCAGCAACACGTCGGAATTTCGCCCATCGCGGGGGTACAGACTGATACCGATGCTGCAACTGGAGTGCAATTCGTTATCATCCAGCCGATAAGGTTCGGCCACGGCCTCCAGGATTCGCTGTGCGATCACGGCCGCTTCGTCGCCGGAGGCAAGATCGGGCAGGAGCACGGCGAATTCATCGCCGCCTTGGCGGGAGACGGTATCGCATTCACGCACGCATTGCTGCAACCGCACCGCGACTTCGCGCAGTAACCGGTCGCCGACCGCATGGCCCAGGGTGTCGTTGATCCGTTTGAACAGGTCGAGATCAATCATTATCACGCCCACCAGGCCATGAGTGCGCCCGGCCCGCAGCACCTCCTGCTGCAGTCGGTCGGTCAGCAAGGCCCGGTTGGGCAGGCCGGTGAGCGCATCGTATTGGGCCAGGTGCTGGATGCGCTCCTCGGCCTGCTTGCGTTCGGTGATGTCCTGCACCACCGTCACGAAATAATTCACCACACCGTTTGCGCGCCGCAAGCACCGGCTCGATAAGCTGACATTCAATAGTTCGCCATCCTGGCGCACAAAGCGTTTGTCGAGCGAATAACCCTCGATCCGGCGATTGAGCACCCGCTCGAATTGCGCCATCTCGGCGGCCAGGTCCTCGGGATGGGTCAGCTCGGCCCAGCTCATTTGCAGCAGTCGGGCGCGGGGGTAACCAAGCATCTCGCACAGCCGGTCGTTGACCTCCAACCAGCGCCGGTCGAGGCTGGTCAGGGCGATACCGATCAACGGCAGTTCGAAATAGCTGCGGAATCGGGTTTCGCTGGCCCGCAGTGTCTCCTCGATCCGTTTGAGTTCGGCGATATCGGTGTGTGCGCCCAGATAGCCGGTGACGCCGCCGGCGCGATCGCGCAATGGCGCGGTGCGGGTGCTCAGCCAGGTTTCCTGGCCGGAAGGGGTGCGAAAGCGATGCTCGATCACCAACTCGGAGCCGGTTGCAACCGCTTGCCGCCATGCCCCCGTCACCGGTTCCTGATCTTCGGGATGCAGGGCGCCGGTCCACCCTAAATCGAGCGCCTGCTGCGTAGTCAAGCCAGCCAGTTGGCGCCAGCAATCGTTCACATAGCGACATTCCCCCTGAGCATTGGTCAGAAAAACGCCTACCGGAAGCTGTTCGACCAGGGTGTTAAAGCACCGCTCGTTGTCGCGTAGACTGTCCATGGCTTGCCGTTGCCGTTCGATTTCGGCTTCCAGCACACTGAGGCGATGCTGGCGGCTGTCCAGCTCCACGCCAAGGGTTTCAAGCTGCTGTCGCGCTCGCTGCAATCGGCGGCGCTGTTCAAGCAAAGCCGCAAGCGCGCCGCCGCCCAGTCCCAGGGCCACCAACCCGCCACCAATCCAAAACGCGAATGAGTCATGGCCAGGATTGTGGTCTCGGGATTCAGCGACGACCGCCGGCGCGTCTGGCGCCGCCAAAACAGGCGGCGGCGCGCTGCTGGCCAACCACGCCAGCCCCAGCGCCAGCATCCAGTGAATTATCCTGTGGTCCGCACCCACACTGACGTTCATCGCATTGCCCAACCCATGGATTCGTTTCAAGCGATTTCCCCGGTTATTCAGGTGTTTCACGGCGTCACTGCTTGATTATAATCATCTTTATCATGAAACACAGCATAAGTGGTGAGTTTCACCTTGTCCAATCAAGTTGGCTACGCACAACAGGCCTTCTGACGCTCTCAAATGCTGATTTGCAGTGGTGCGCGCATCTTATCCACACAGGTATATGCCCTCATATCTCTGAAGAGGGATTCCAGCAAATTGTGATGACTTTCCAGGCCGACTTCATGGTAAGTTAAATTTTATTATGACCCCTGAAAAGATATTCCGGATGCCCGTCCCGACCGGCGAATCCAACCCTGCTTTTATCCCGTTGATTGACCCATTGGGTCGCCAGATCAACTACGTGCGGTTCTCCGCAACTGACCGCTGCGATTTTCGCTGCGTCTACTGCATGAGCGAGCGCATGACCTTTCTGCCGCGCGCCCGGGTGCTGACGCTGGAGGAACTGGTGACGCTGGGTCGCACTTTCGTGGAACTGGGCGTGCACAAGATTCGCATCACCGGCGGTGAGCCCTTGGTGCGGCGCAATATCCTGTGGCTGTTCCAGGAATTGGGCCGGTTGCGGGAACGCGGCCTGGCAGAACTGGTGTTGACCTCGAATGGTTCGCAACTGGAGCGGATGGCTACCGACCTGAAGGCGGCCGGCGTAGCGCGGATCAACATCAGCCTGGATAGCCTGGACCCGGAACGTTTCCGCCGCATCACCCGGGTCGGCGAGCTGGATGCGGTGTTGCGCGGCATCCGGGCCGCGCAGGCGGCGGGTTTCCAGCGGCTCAAGCTCAACGCCGTCATCCTCAAGGGCCGCAATGACGATGAAGTGATTCCACTAGCCCGATTCGCTATCGAGAATGGACTGGACATCAGCTACATCGAAGAAATGCCGCTCGGGGACATCGCTGACCACGACCGGGCCGAGGCGTATTATTCCAGCGACGCTATTCGCGCCGATCTGGAACGGGTTTTTACATTGACGCCCACAACCGAAAGTACGGGCGGTCCGTCCCGGTATTACCGCGTTCCGGGAACCGACAGTCGCATCGGATTCATCTCTCCGCATAGCCACAATTTTTGCAACGACTGCAACAGAGTCCGGGTTTCCGCCGAAGGCCGGCTCTTGCTCTGCCTGGGCCGGGAACACTCGGTTGACTTGCTCCATGTTTTGCGCGCTTATCCCGGCGACCGCGAGCGGTTGAAAAAAACCATTGTCGCTGCCATGGCGCTCAGGCCGCGTGGCCACGATTTTCAGCCTGGCGGTCAGCCCGTCATCCTGCGCCACATGAACCATACCGGCGGATGAAGTCGCTGCGCGGTTGAAAGGCTGGGGAACTTTCCATCCGGGTTCCAGTCCCCGAATCAGGGGGCCAGCCGGGTCCCTGCGGTGTCTTCAGGGAACCCGAATGCCATGAAAACCTTCCTGGCGACCCTCATCGCCATTCTGCTGTTCGGCGCTGGCGTGCTGCTGGCGCCTCGCCTGCAACCCCTCCTGGCCCATCTCGGTTATGCGCCGCCCGTGTCTGCTGTCGCCACCGTGCCAACGACCGAGCGCCAGCCGGTCAAATACCGGCATCCGATGAATCCGGCCATCTTTTCCGATACCCCGGCCAAGGACGACATGGGCATGGATTACATCCCGGTC
>CALMNY010000504.1 GCA_937872125.1 uncultured Candidatus Competibacteraceae bacterium
ACACCACCGGCCTGTACCTGCACGCCGAGGAAAAGGAATGGCACGAAACCATGGAACGTCATCGCCTCAAAGAGTAAACTCCCGCCGCTTTGAATCGGGCGGGGTCGGAATCGGCCTGGCTGAGCAAAACAGGTTCAGTAATGCGGGGGTTCGGCCGGCTTTTTACATAGCCAGGGCGGCTGTCGCGTGGGCGTAAACCCGGTCCGGGTCCGCCCGACGGAGCAAACCAGCGCGACTCTTAACCCTAACCTTGAATTATCAGGAAAATCCTCGCATGTCTTCTTCCTATATCCACGACACGATCAGCTACCTCAAGCAAACCAGCCCCGCGCAGGACGAGTTTTATCAGGCGGCCGAGGAAGTGCTTTCCTCCCTCAAACCCCTGCTCGACCGCAATCCCAAGTACCAGAAGCACAACATCATCCAGCGCGTCGTCGAACCGGAGCGGCAGGTTATGTTCCGGGTCGCCTGGATTGATGACCGGGGCAACGTGCAGGTCAACAAGGGCTACCGCATTCAGTTCAACTCGGCGCTCGGCCCCTACAAGGGCGGCCTGCGCTTCCACCCCAACGTCACCGCCGGCACCATCAAGTTCCTGGGCTTCGAGCAGATCTTCAAGAACTCCCTGACCGGCCTGGCCATCGGCGGCGCCAAGGGCGGTGCCAACTTCGACCCCAAAGGCAAGTCCGACAATGAAATCATGCGGTTCTGCCAGTCGTTCATGACCGAACTGTTCCGCCACGTCGGCGACACCATTGACGTGCCGGCCGGCGACATCGGCGTTGGCGGCCGCGAGATCGGCTACCTCTACGGCCAGTACAAGCGCCTGACCGGCAAGTACGAAGGCGTGCTGACCGGCAAGGGTCTGAACTGGGGCGGCTCCCTGGCGCGCACCGAGGCGACCGGCTACGGCGCAGTCTACTTTGCCCAGAACATGCTGGCCGAACGCGGCGACTCGATGGAAGGCAAGATTTGCACGGTTTCCGGTTCCGGCAACGTCTCCATCTACACCGTCGAGAAGCTCTACCAGGTCGGCGCCAAGCCCGTCACGGTCAGCGACTCCAACGGCATGATCTACGACAAGGACGGCATTGATCTGAACCTGCTCAAGCAGGTCAAGGAAGTCGAGCGCGCCCGGCTGACCCGCTATGCCGAGCAACGGCCGAGTGCGGTCTACACCCCGGTCGAGAACTATCCCACCGGCCGCAATAGCGTCTGGAGCGTGCCCTGCCAGGCGGCTTTCCCCAGCGCCACCCAAAATGAGGTCAGCGAGGAAGACGCCAGGGAACTACTCAAGAATGGTTGCGTCTGCATCTCCGAGGGCGCCAACATGCCGTCCACCCAGGCCGCGATTGATACGTTCCTGGCCTCCGGCATCGCCTACGGCCCAGCCAAGGCCGCCAACGCCGGCGGCGTCGCCACCAGCCAGTTGGAAATGAGCCAGAACGCCAGCATGTCGCAGTGGACCTTCGAAGAAGTAGACGCCAAGCTCAAGCGGATCATGGAAAACATCTACCGCACCGCCAGCGCGACCGCCAGGGAATTCGGCGCCCCTGGCAACCTGGTGCTCGGCGCCAACATCGCCGGCTTCCGCAAGGTCGCCGACGCCATGATTGACCAGGGCGTCGTTTGATCCCTGGCTGATGTTCCTTATCGCCGGCGGGTCTACTCCAAAGCCGGCGATATTGACCCTCAGAGCGGTTGCACTCACCGTCATGGGGTCGGTAGTATCTGATTTTTGAGAGTATCACGGTCCCGGCGCCCACTCGCAGACCGGGGAATCCGTTTGAGTAGGGAAGCTATCTGCCGCTGTTATTGAGGAATGATCATGAGCCTGTCCCCCCTTCCCGCCTCCGCCGGACTCTACGACCCGCGCAACGAACACGACTCCTGTGGCATCGGTTTCGTCGTTGACATCAAAAACCGCAAGAGCCACCAACCCGTTCGTCAGGGCCTGGAAATCCTCGCCAACCTGGGCCATCGCGGCGCGGTCGGCGCTGACCCCCTGGCCGGCGACGGCGCTGGCATCCTGGTGCAACTCCCCGACGCCTTCCTGCGGGCTGAATGCGCTAATCTGGGTATCAACCTGCCCGCCCCCGGTGACTACGCGGTCGGCATGGTTTTCCTCCCGCGCGACGCCCAGACCCGCGCCCAGAGCGAAGCGGCCCTGGAACGCACCGTCGCCGCCGAAGGCCAGATTTTCCTGGGCTGGCGCGACGTGCCGACCGACAATTCCTGCCTGGGCCGCAGCGTGCGTCCCTCCGAACCGGTAGTGCGTCAGGCCTTCATCCAGCGCGGCCCGAACTGCCCCGACACGGACGCCTTCGAGCGCAAGCTGTTCGTGATCCGCAAGCAGACCCACCACGCCATCTGGGACCGCGAATTGCTCGGCAGCCAGCAGTTCTATTTCTCCTCGCTGTCGTCGCGCACCCTGGTCTACAAGGGCATGATCCTGGCGCGCAATCTCGGCGTGTACTACCCCGACCTGCGCGATCCCGGGCTGGAATCGGCCCTGGCCCTGGTGCATCAGCGGTTTTCGACCAACACCTTCCCGTCCTGGGCGCTGGCCCATCCGTTCCGCTACCTGTGCCATAACGGCGAAATCAACACCCTGCGCGGCAATATCAACTGGATGCTGGCCCGCCGCCACAACATGAAATCCGACCGGCTCGGCGCGGATCTGGACAAGCTGTGGCCGCTGATCGGCGACGGCGCCTCCGACTCGGCGACCTTCGACAACGCCCTGGAGCTGCTGCTGGCCGCCGGCTACTCCCTGCCTCACGCCATGATGCTGATGGTGCCGGAAGCCTGGGCCGACAACCCGCTGATGGATTCCCAGCGCCGCGCCTTCTACGAATACCATGCCGCCCTGATCGAACCGTGGGACGGCCCCGCCGCCATCGCCTTCACCGACGGTCGCCAGATCGGCGCGACCCTGGACCGCAACGGCCTGCGCCCCGCCCGCTATCTGGTCACCGACGACGATCAGGTGATCATGGCCTCGGAAATGGGCGTGCTGCCGATCCCGGAAGAGAAGATCGTCAGGAAGTGGCGGCTGCAACCGGGCAAGATGCTGCTGATCGACCTCGAACAGGGCCGCATCGTTGGCGACGACGAAATCAAGGCGCAACTGGCCGCCGCCGAACCGTACCAGGCCTGGCTGGACGCCACCCAGATCCGCCTGCAAGACCTGCCGACCGAAATCGG
>CALMNY010000505.1 GCA_937872125.1 uncultured Candidatus Competibacteraceae bacterium
GCGTCGTCGATGGCCTGGCGATGCGCCAGGTGAAAAAGGCCAACATGATCGCCGTCTCCTCCGTGGTCCATCGCCTGGCCCTGTATGCCTTTGGGGCACTGGTCTATCTGGTGCTGATGGCGCTGTTCTACCCGTTGCCGGTCAGTCCGCTGTTCTATCCCCTGGTCGCGGGCGGCCTGGCCCTGCTCATGGCAACCCTGGTCGCCAACCTGCAAAAAAATCTCTGACCCCATGAAGCGCCGCTACCCGCTCCTGTTCCTGTTCCTGGTGACCGCCCTCGCGGGGGCGAACCCGGGCGCCGTCCCGGACGCCGCGCCGGAGCTGCTGCCGATCACCCTGGAGACCGCCGAGGACACCCTCAGCCCGTGGGTGGCCTTGACCCCCCACCTCCCGCACCTGCCGGCGGTGACGCTGACGGTCGTGACGCCCCCGGCCGGCGGCCAGCTGGAGCTGGATGGCGCCCACCGGGCGCGCTTTCGCCCGCAACCGGACTGGCACGGCGACACGACCTTTCGCCTGCGTGCCTGCCACCCCGATGGGCGCTGTCACGAGACAGAACACACCCTCCGGGTGTCGCCCACGGCGGACCCCCCCCAGCTCCCCGCGGTCTCCCTGACCAGCGCCGCGCCGCAGCCCAGTCCCTGGTTCGCCCTCCCCATCAGCGATCCCGATGAGCCCCCGCCGGGCGGCCACCGCCTGGAGCTGGTCAATCCGCCGCCGCCGACGCACGGGGTGGTCGAGGTGGACGGCGAGCGGGTGCGCTTCGTGCCGGCCCCGGGGTGGACGGGGGTGACCCGCGCCGATCTGGCGGCCTGTCACGCCGACGGCCGCTGCGGCCGCCCCACGCCGTTGACCCTGCAGGTCTTGGCCGACGCCGCCCCGCCCGCCTGTGATGCGCCGCTGGTGCGCGTCCAGGCCGGCGAGCCGGCGACCACCGCCGCGCTGGACGCCACGGCGGCGGGCGACCCGCGCCAGCTAAGCATCCCCGCGCACGCACCGGGGCTGACGGTGCAGGTGACGGACGCGACGCAGCTGTCCGTCCAGGCGCCCGCCACCGCGCGGCGCGGGGACGCCTGGTACCTGCTGGAGGTGTGCGCCGACGCCGACCGCTGCACCACCTGCCGCGGCACGGTGCGGATCGAGACGGTCAATCACCCCCCCCGCCTCAGCGTGCCGTCCTTCGTCACCGACGAAGATACCCCCAGCCGGTTCCTGCGCCCGTCGGTGGCCGACGCCGATCCGGGCGATGACTGGCGGCTGGAACTGGTCACGCCGCCGCCGGCGACGACGGGCGTGGTCCAGACCCTGGGCAAGGAGCTGCGCTTCAAGCCCGCCCCGGACTGGCACGGCACGACGGAATTCACCCTGCGCGTCTGTGATGCGCAGGGCGCCTGCAGCGCGCCGCAGCCGGCGCCGGTGACGGTGCGCCCGGTCAACGATGCCCCGACGCTGCCCGCCACCGCGTTCACGCTCGCCGAGGATCAAGCGCCGGCGTGGTTCCCCTTGCCGGTGGTCGACCCGGACTCGTCGGGGCCGTTCCAGGTGGCGGTGGTGGCCCAGGGCGCGGGGGTGGTGGCGGCAGGGGAGGGCGGCCGCGCGCCGCGCCTGCGGCTGACGCCGCGCCAGGACGCCACCGGCACGGCCCTGGTGACCCTGCGGCTGTGCGATGACGCCGGGGCCTGCGCCCCGGCCACGGTAACCGTCACCCTCCAGCCGGTCAACGATCCGCCCGTGGCGGCGAGCGGCACGCTGCTCGGCCCCGCGGGGGCGACGAGCGCCTGGCTGGACGTGGCGGTACTGGATCCCGACGCCCATGATACCCACCGCGTGGAGATCGTCACCCCCCTGGACGACACCCTGGGCGCCCTGGAGGTGAGGGGGCGCCGGGTGCGGGTGCAGGCCCCCGCCGGCGCGGCCGGTCGGGACACCGCGGGGTTGCGGGTCTGCGATGCCGCGGGCGATTGCTCCCCGTCCTTCCCGCTCACGGTCGAGGTGACGCCGACCCTCCCCGCCTGTGCGGCGCTGCAGGCGGCGCAGGCGGCGGCGGCGGTCTGCGCCGCCGCCGCGGTTCCCGCCGCCAGCGCCGAACTGGCGGCCGCCTGTTGGCAGGCCGGGGCGGCAACCCCGGACAGCCCGCCCGCCGCCGACACCCTCCTGTTGGCGACCGGGGAGGATGAGCCCAGCCCCTGGGTGCCGCTGCCGTGGCAGGGGGCGGACTGCGCGTGCCCGGACGACGGCTGTCCCCTGGAGCTGGTTACGCCGCCCCCGCCCGCCGCCGGCACGCTGGAACTGGCCGCGGGACGCCTGCGCTTCGTCCCCGCCCCCGACTGGTCCGGCACGGCCGCGGCCCAGGTGCGGGCCTGCGCCCCCGGCGGCGCCTGTCAGTCGCCCCGGACCGTGGCCCTGCTCGTCACTCCCCAGCCGGACGCGCCACGCGTCCCGGCCGGGCTGATCGAACTCACGCTGGACGATCAACCCGCGCCGCTGGCGCCCGCGGTGCTCACGGTGGACCCCGGGACGTCCGCCACCGATCTGCGCTTCCGGCTCCTGACCACGGCGGCCGCCAGCGACGGCGTGGCGCTGACCGCCTCCGGCGCCCTGCAGCGCGACGCGGCCCTGGCCGCGCGCCCGCTGGAGGTCACCCACTTGCTGCAGGTGTGCGCGGCGGACGAGCGCTGCACGGTGACCCATCTGCGGCTGCGCGCCGCCGACGCCCGCCCGGCGCCGCGCCTCACCGCGCCGCCGTGGGTGGTCACCGCCGGCAGCCCGGATACCTGGCATCCCTTTGACCTGCAGTCTGCGGACCCCGACGCCCACCTCCAGCTCGAGCTGTTGAGCAGCACCCTGCCGGGCACGGTGGCGGTCAACGGCGCCGCGGCACGGCTGGTCCCGACCTGGGGCTGGACCGGGGAGGGGCTGACCCGCTGGCGGGCCTGTGATGACCGCGGCCACTGTTCCGAACCCGTCGCGGTCCCGGTGCGGGTCGTGGCGGCGCCGGACGCGCCGGCCTTCAATCCGGTCACCCTCGCCACCCGCGAAGACACCGCCACCCCGTGGCTGGAGCTGGCCGTGCGCCAGGCGGAGCCGCGGCCCCCTTACACCCTCACGGTCGATCCCCCGCCCTCCGCCGGCGCGGTGCTGACGGACGGCGCCCGGCTGCAGTATGTCCCGGCGCCGGACGCGTCCGGGGAGGACGCCTTCGGCCTGGTGCTGTGCGATGCGGCGGGGCGGTGTGCGCGCCAGCCGGGCCAGGTGCGCGTGCAGGCGGTCAACGATCCGCCCCAGACCACCGCGGCCCCCCTGCTGACCGCGGAGGATCAGAGCAGTCCCTGGCGGGATCTCACGCCGGCGGATCCCGACCCGGCGGAGCGCCACACCTTGGAGATCCGGCGCCATCCGCCCCTGGAGGCCGGCACCGTCGAGGTGGCGGACCTGCAGCTGCGCTTTCATCCCGCCCCCCACTGGTTCGGCGCCACCGCGCTGAGCTATCGCGTCTGTGATGCGGCGGCGGCGTGCAGCGCGGACGTCGAACTGGAACTGCTGGTCACGCCGGTCGGTGACGCCCCGCGGCCGCAGCCGGCGGAGCAGACCACCCGCGAGGACACCCCCAGCGACTGGTGGCCCCTGCCAATCGACGACGACGACCCGGAGGATCAGCACGACGTGACCCTGACCGCGGTGCCCGCGGGACTCACCGTCCAGGTGCGTGATCGGCAGCTCCAGGTCAGCCCCGACCCGGACGTGGCCGGCGCCTTCGCGGTCGGCCTGACGGTCTGTGACCGCTATCAACGCTGCACCCCCACCACCCTGCCGGTGCGCATCGACCCGGTGGCGGACAGCCCGCAGGTCGAGGAGCTGTTCGTCGTCCACGAGCAGGGGACCCCCCCGGAGTGGCTGACCCCGACCCTGCGCGACCCGGACGTCGGGGATCAGCATCACCTGGAATTGCTCGGCGTGCCCGACCAGGGCCAGGCCGAGGTCAAGGGCGCGCAGCTGCGCTACCTGCCGGCGCCGGACTTCCTCGGCGAAACCGTCCTGGCCTTCCGCGCCTGTGATCAGCAGGGGCTGTGCTCGCCCCCGGCGCGCGCCGTCCTGCGGGTGGTGGACCACAACGACCCGCCGCACCTGGCCGCGCTCCAGATCAGCGTCGCCCCGGGCGAGACCGCGGAGGTCCGGGTCGACTACTCGGACCCGGATGCCGACGAGACCCACGTCCTGCGCCTGCGCCAGGAGCCGGGCTTCGGCACGGCGACCCTGAGCGATAACCGCCTGCGTTACACCGCCCCGGCGGAGGCCACCGGCGCCACCGAGCTCCACCTTGAACTGTGTGACCAGAAACCGCAGTGCGTGGCGCGCGTCGTGCCCATCACCCTCCTCGCGCGCAACCAGGCCCCGGTGCTGGCCCCGCTGACCCTGCTGCTGCCCGCCGCGCCCGCGCCCGCCCCCTGGGTGCGGGCGGTGATCGAGGATCCGGATGCGGGCGATGAGCACCGCCTGGAGGTGGTCACGCCGCCGCGCCACGGACGCGTCGAACTCCAGGGCGCGGAGCTGCGCTACCAGGCCGCGCCGGCCTTCAGCGGCGAGGAACGCCTGACCCTGCGCGCGTGCGACGCCCAGGACGCCTGCTCGCCGCCCGCCCCGGTCACCGTCCGCGCCACCCCGGCCGCGGACGGCGACCCGTTGCAGGTCGACGACAGCAGCCTGGAGCTGAGCGAGGATGGCCTCGCGCCCTGGGTGGACCTCCTGACCCGGGTGCGCCCGGCCGTCGCGCCCGACACGCTGGTGGTGGAACTGACCGACCCGGCCCAGCATGGCCAGTGTCACCTGTCCGGCCGCCGGCTGCGCTATCGGCCCCCGGCCGACTGGTCGGGCGCGGACAGCTGCGGCTATCGCGTCTGTCGCACCGACGGGCACTGTAGCGCGCCCGCGCGCCTGCAGGTCACCGTGACCCCCCAACCGGATGCGCCCCGCCTCGGCGAGCTGACGCTGGACCTGCTGGAATCGACCACGCAGACCGTCACCGTCCCGGTCTTCGATGCCGACGAGCAGGCGGGGCACCGGGTGACGGTGGTGGAGAGCGCCGCCGACCTGACCCTGGTGGTGTCCGGTCTGGAACTCGAGGTCACGCCGCGGCCGACGTTTTCCGGGGACGCCCCCTTTACCCTGCAGGCCTGTGATGCCGGCGGGCTGTGCAGCCAACGCGCCTATACCGTGACGGTGCTGCCGCTGCCGGACGCGCCGCGCCTGACGCCGCTGACCCTGGAGGTCGAGGAAGATACCGCCACCGGCCCGGTGGCGGTGCCGATCGTCGACGCGGATGCCAACGAGCGGTACTGGCTGCAGGTGCTCGCGCCGCCGGAACATGGCCAGGTGACCGTGGCGGCGGGGAGTCAACCCACCCTCACCTACACCCCCCATCCCGACTATGCCGGCAACGATGACCTGTTGCTGCAGGTCTGCGACCAGCACACCCTGTGTAACGAGATGCCCGTCACCGTGCGCGTGGCGGCGCGCAATGATCCGCCCCAGGCGGTGACGCTGGTCCTGCGCACCCACCAGGACACGCCGGTCCCCTTTACCCGGCCCGCGGTGACGGACCCGGACCGCGACGATCGCCACCAGCTCAGCGTCGTGACGCCGCCGCAGCAGGCCACGGTCGAGCTGGGCACGGACCTGTTGAGCCTGCGCGCCCTGCCGCGGCCCGGGTTTACCGGCCGGGAAACCTTCACGGTGCGGGTCTGTGATCTGAGCGCGGCGTGCGTGGACGCGGCGGCGGAACTCGAGGTGCTGCCCCTGCGCAACCCCGCTGACACCCTGGCGATCCTGCCCACGGTCGCGGTGGTCGGGCCCTCCCCCGAGGGGCGCTGGCCGTTGGTGACCACGCCGCTCACGCGCCGCGACACCGGCGAACGCGTGACGGGCAAGCACCCGCTCACCCTGCGCTACGCCGCCGACGGACGGGCCAACCTGCGCTTGGGCACCGCCACGCTCGTCCCGGGTGGCACGCTCACGGTGCCCGACTATGATTTCGATGCCGCGGGGGGACGCATTGCCCTGGCGTTGGCCCTTGACGCGCCCGCCACCGCCCCGGACGGCGTGATCGGGATGCTCACGCTCCGGGTGGAGGCGCTTGTGACCGAGGACATCGGCGTCCAGCTCGCCACCTGGAATCCCGCCCGCCTGCTCGCGCCCCAACCGCCGACGACGGTCGTGGCGCGGGACGTCCAGCGCCTCGACATCCCCGTCGCCGACCTCAGCGGCTACTGCGCCGGGACGGTCCTGACCTGGACCTCAGCCGCCGCCTTCCCGCGGCGGGATCGCAGCCGGGGCTACTGCGCGGTGGAATGGCTGGACCTCCCCCCCGGACTGGAGCCCGACCGCCGCGCCGTGGGGGCGAGCCTGACGGGGCGCGTGACGACCCCGGACCCGGTGGCCACCCTCGTCTGGCGCGCCGGCCTGGTGTTTTTCGATCACCTCGGCCTGCCGCGCTTCTTTCCGGCCGCCGGGGAACGCCGCCTGGAGCTGCAGGTGATCGCGCCGCCGCTCCCGGAACTGCTGTTCCGTCCCGACGCGACGGCCAGCGTCACGGGGCCGGCGGGTGGCTATTGGCCCCTGCCGGCCACGGCGGTGGCGCAGGTCAGCGCCCGGGCGCCCTATCCCGGCCTGACGCTGACCCTCGACCCGGTCGGGGGGGCGGACCCGGAGGGGATTGTCGTGCACAGCGCCAGCACCACGGTCCAGGCGGACGTGACCAGCGCGCGCCGCCCGCAGACTTACCGCCTCACGGCGGCCTACTCGCAGGCCCCGGCGCACGCCGCCACCGCGCAGCTGACCCTGGGCGAACCCGGTCGCGGCAGTGCCGTGACCTTGCATGGCGGGCCGACCCTTACCCAGCGCGCCGATGAGGCGCTGGTGATCCACGGCGCCCTGGTGGACTTCGCCGCCCCGGACCGGCCGGCGGACGAGGCCGGGCGCTGGCGGGTGCAGCTGATGCGCCAGCAGGCGGGCGGCCCGGACGTGGCCGTCGGCCCGGAAATCGAGGCCGGCGCGGCGCCCTTCACCCTGACGCTGCCGCCCCAGGCGCCCGGGGAATTCCTGCTCTTTGCCGAAGCGCTCGATGCCTATGGCACCGGGCAGCGGGTGCATTCCGCGCCGCTGCGCGTCATCCTCAGTGACCCCGCCGCGGCGCCGGCCATCACCCTGGACGCCGACCTCCGCCAGGGCCAGGCCCCGCTGGCCACGACCCTCACCGCGCGGCTGCCCGCGGCCGCCCTCGCCCAGGTGGCGGCCGTGGCTTGGGAAAGGGCCCCCGACCCGGACGGGGCCTACCAGGTGATCGCGACGACGACCGCGCCCGAGTTGCGGTTGACCCTGCCGCTCCTGGTGCGGGAACCGGGCGTCTATCATTACCGGCTGCGCGTCACGCCGCGGGGCGGCGGGCCGCCCACCTATTCTCCGCCCCTCACGGTGCAGGCCTATCAGCTGCCCCCGTTGCGCATCCACGGCTATCCCGAAACCGTGCTCGGCCGGCCGGTACAGTGGGCCGTGCTGGAGAGCGGGGCGGACGCCATCGAGTATCAGTGGACCTCACCCGCGCTGGTCGGCAGCGCGCAGGGCGCCAGCGTCCAGCTGGCCGCGGATCAGCCCGGCCGCCTGCCGGTCACCGTGCGGGCCAAGTACGTCACCGCGCCCGACCTGCCGGCGGCCTGGGCGACCTGGACCGGCCAGTTGCTGGTCGCGCCGCCGTTCCTGCGGGCGCCGACCCTGAGCGGGCCCTACACCGTGTACGAAGGTCAGGTTGCCCGTTTCCACAGTCCCCAGGAGCCGGTGGTGGATCCGGCCGCGCCGCTGGCGCCGGCGGTGCGCCGGCTGTGGCGCCTGCCCAACGGCCGGGTGGCGACCGGCGACAGCGTGGTCTACACCGTGGGCGCGGACGACGCCCATATCGATTACAGCGCCTGGCTCGATGGCCATGAGGCGACGACCCGCGTCACCAGCCGGCTGCCCCTCCACACCCATGCCCGCCCCTGGCCGCGCTGGCAGTTGCAACGGCGCCCCCTGCGCGCCCAGACCCCGGCCCGCGTGTATTACGCCCTGGTCCCCGAAACGCCCGCCGGGCAGCGCGATCTGCGCCTGGGCCAGGACCTGCGCTATGACCTCGACCTGCCCGCGGGGGTGACCGTGCTCGCGCATGACCGGCATACCGCCCTGCTCCAGTTCGACGCCCCGGGGCCCTATGCGGTGCGCTTTACCGTCACCGACGCCCAGGGCCGCCAGCAGACGGTGGAGGACCGGCTGACGATTGCCGATCCCCCCCCGCTGCTGGCCTCCGTGCGCACCTTTTTCGCCGATCGCTGGCAACGGGCGCCGCTGGACACGACCCTGCGCTGGTCGGTCGAGGGCCTGGCCGCCGGGGAAACGGTCACCGCCGTCCAGCTCCTGCTCGACGGCGAGCTGGCGCAGACGGACCCCCCCGCGACCGCTGCCCTGCGCCTGATGACGCCGGGCCAGCATGAGGTCGTGCTGCGGGTACGCACCTCCCAGGGACGCAGCGTCGCGGAGCGGACCCGGATCCAGGTCCAGCGCCCCGCGCCGCCGCGCTGCCAGATTGAGGTCAGCGGGCCCCTGCCGGGCAACGCCGGGATCAGCGCCGTCTGCACCACGCCCCTGGGCCGCGTCGGCAGCTATCACTGGCGCGTGCTGTTCGTCGATGGCGGGCGCGTGGAGCTGAAAAACGGCGGCCAGCGCTTTCAGCTGGCCAAGGCCGACCAGGCGCGGGCGGTCGCGCGGATCGAGCTCGTCGCGCGGGACGATCAGGGCCACGCCGCGCCGGTGGTCACCTGGGCGCCGGAGGCGCGGCCGTGAGGCGCGGGCGGGTGGCGGTCCTGCTGGCGTGCGCCGCCCTGATCAGCGCCGTCGCCCGCGCGCAGGCGCCCGACACGGACCAGGTGACGCTGACCCTGCGCGAGGATGAGCCCAGCGCCTGGCAACCGCGCGTCCCGGGCGCCCTGGCGGGCGCCGACGCGCCGACCCTCGAGGTGACCGCGCCGCCGCGGCACGGGGTGATCGAGCGCGCGGACCAGGGCTGGCGCTATCGCCCGGCGCAAGACTGGTACGGGGAAGATGCGGCGACCCTGGCGTGGTGCGTGGCGCCGGCACGCTGTCACACGACGACGGTGAAGCTCCGGGTCACGCCGGTCAATGATCCCCCGGCCCTGGCGCCGCTGACGCTCACCACCCACCAGGACCTGCCGTCCGCCCCCATGCCGCTGGTCGTCAGCGATCCGGATGCCCGCCGCCCGCCCACCCTGGCGATCATCGGCAGTGAGCGCGGCAGCGCGACCCTGGAACAGGACCGGCTGCGCTTCACCCCGGACTACGGGGTCACCGGCACGGCGCGCGTCGACCTGATGCTGTGCGATGAGGCCGGCGCCTGCGTGGAGGCGGCGGTGCCGGTGCGCATCCGCAATGTCAACGATCCGCCGCGCTTGACGGTGACCCCGCTGGCGCTCGACGAGGACGCCGGCCCCACGCCGTTGGCCGTCACGGTGCGCGATCCCGATCCGGCGGACCGCTACGACCTGGCCGTCACCCTCGCTCCGGCGCACGGGGAGGCCGCCGCCACGCCGGACCGGCAGCAGATCACCTATACCCCGGCCGCGGACTTTCACGGCGAGGATCATTTTTTCATCGCCGCCTGTGATGCCGCGCAGGCCTGCGCCGATGCCCGGGTCAGCGTCACCGTGCGTCCGGTCAATGATCCGCCCGCGCGCGTGCTCCTCACCCTGGTGACCAAACAGGGCCAGGGTACGGACTATGTGACGCCGCTGGTGCTGGACGCCGACGCGGACGATCAGCATCAGCTCTCCCTGCTGTCGCCGCCCGAGGGGGTGTATCTGGAACTGGACGCGGCGCGCGCGGCCCTGCGGGCCCTGCCACAGCCGGGCTTCAGCGGCGCGGCCACCTTCCTGCTGCAAGCCTGCGATGCCGCCGGGGCGTGTGTCGTCAATGACGCTTTTCTCGACGTCATCCCCACCGTGACCGTGGCGCCGGAGGCCGGGACGCTGCCCGTGGCCCTGCTCGCGCCGGAGGCCCTGGCGGAGCAGGCGGTCGACATCCTGCGCACCGAGCCGTTGGCCCTGTATGGGACGCCGGCGGCCGCGCCCCTCACCGGCGTGGTGCGGGTCGACGCCCAACTGGACGCCTCGGCGCCGCTGGCCTATCGCCTCGGGGAGGTCACCCTCCACCCGGGGGAGGAACGGTTTATCGCCTATGTCGACGTCGACGCCCACGCCGGCCGGCTGGAACTGCCGATCGCCCCTCTGCCCACCGGCCCCGTGCCCGCGGGGGCGGGGGGGCTGTTGCACCTGCGGGTCTCGGAACCGCACGCCCCCGACGTGCGCGTGCCCCTGGCACTGTGGGATCCCGGCGCGGCCATCGACCTGCGCGCGAGCCAGGCCCAGTTCGCCGCCAACGTCGAGCCGGTCCGTGTGCATGCCAGCAGTGGCGACCCCCGCTGCGCGGACGGCGTCCGCGTCGTGCGCGAGCCGCTGCCGCGCGCCGCCCCGGGGCGGGCCACTCGCTATTGCGCGTTGCGCTGGCTGGAGCTCCCGGACGGCCTGACGCAGGTCGCGGACAGCGAGGTGGCCCAACTCAGCGGCGTGGTGACGGGGGAGGGGAGCACGGCGCGCATCCGCTACCAGCCGGGACTGCTCGTGTTCGCTGACCCGCAGGGCCCGGGGCGCTTTCTCCCCGGCCGCGAGGCCCGGGAATTTACCCTGGCCCTGGCCCGCCCGCGGCCCCCGGCCCTGTTCGTCATCCCGGTCAGCGACAACCCAACCGGGCAGGCCTATACCGCCGACGGCCCGTGGCCGGCCGCGGAGCGCGCCGCCCACGTCGTCGCCCGCGGGGACTACCCCGGCCTGACGCTCACCCTCGACGAGCAGACCCACGCCACGCCGCATCACCAGGTGCAGGCACGTCTGCCGGACGCGCCCGCGCGGATTACGGCGACCGCCCACTATCCGGCGGCCCCGCACCTCACCGCCCAGGCCCGGCTGGATCGGCGCCCCGGGGCGGCGACGCCCACCCCCCGGCTGGCGGCCCTCGACCAGCCGCCGCTGGCGGGCGCGCCCGTCACCGTCCACGGGCGCCTGTTCGGCCTGTCCGCCCCGCTGCCGCCCGAGGGCGGCGGCTGGCAGGTGCAGTTGTGCCAGCTCACCGCCGGTCAGCCGCCCACGGCCCTGACCGCGGCCCAGGCGCTGACCGCCGCCACGGGCGCCTTCGTCTTTGCCGACGTCTCCTTGCCCGCGGGCGACCTGGCGCTGGCGGTGCGGGCCGAGCGGCGCACGGCGGACGGCGACGGGCTGGAGAGCCTGCTCTCCGCCCCCCTGGCGGTGACGGTGGCGGACCCGGCCCCGGTGGCCGTGACCCTGCGCGCCCCCCGCCCCCAGGGGGCCGTGCCCTTCGTGGCCGACCTGCGGGTGGAGCTGGCCCGGCCGGAGCAGGCCGCGGCCCTGGGTGAGGTGCGCTGGGAGAGCTCCGCGGATGACGGCGCTACCTGGACCCCCGTGCCGCCCGCGGCGCTCACCCCGCCGGGGTTGGCCTATGCCCCCACCCTGACCGCCGCGGGTGCCCGCCAGTATCGCGTCACCAGCGTCAATCGCTTCAGCGGCGCGACCCAGGTGGCGCCGGTGGTCACGCTGCGCGCCTTCGACGTGCCGGACATCGCGCTGGTGGGCTTTGCCGACACCTACCTCGGGCGCGCCACCCCCTGGCGGGTGGTCTCCAGCGACCCCGCGCCGCTGCGCTATCGCTGGCGCCTGGAGCGCGCGGATGGCGCGGCGCCCCCGGTCGAACTGGAGGGCGCGACCCACGCGTTGGGGGCGGACCTGCCGGGGGCGCTGACGGTGACGGTCGCCGCGCGCCGGGCGGACGCGCCGGAGGTGCCCGAGGCCTGGCGCACCGTGCGCCGCCCGCTGCACGTGGGACTCCCGCCCCTGCGCCCACCCCGCCTGAGCGGCCCGGCCCGGGTGCGCGCCGGGGAGCCCGCCACCTATCACGCGCACACCGCGGCGACCCTCGACGCCACCGGGGACAGCGGCTGGCGCCTGGGCGGCCAGTGGCACTTGCCCGATGGCACGCGCGTGGCGGGCCCCCAGGTCCACTACACCCCCGCGGCCGGCGATCGCCCCCTGCGCTATGAATACTGGCTGGAAGGCCACGCCGACGCCACCCGCGCCAGCGTGACCCTCGCTCCGGAGATCTGGTCCTACCGCTGGCCGGACTGGCGCCTGTTCACCCAGACGCTCCGTCCCTATGCCCCGGCGCGGGTCTACTATGAACTCAAACCCGATCCGCCCGACGCCCTCGGCGCGGAACCCGTGACGACGACCTGGGACGTGCCGCCCGGGGGGGTGATCGAAGACCGCCAGGACGCCGGCATCGTGGTGCGCTATGACCGGCCCGGCAGCCATGCCGTCAGCGCGCGGGTGCGCGACACCCACGGGCACGCGGCCGAGCTCAGCCACGTCTTTGACGCCCTGGAGCCGCCGCCCCTGGGGGTCACCCTGACCCTGACCGCCGCCGATCCCTGGCGCCGCGCGCCGGAGACCGTCACCGCCACCTGGGAGGTCGCTGGCTTGACGGAGACCGAGGTGATCGAAACGGTGACCCTCACGGTGGACGACCGGGAACATGCCCTGACCTCGCGCGAGGGCGCGCGCTTTCCGCTCGACACCCCCGGGGAGCATCGGGTGCGGGTGGCGATCCGCACCAATTACGGGCGCACGGCGGACGATCTGCGCGGGCTGGTCCTGACCACGGGCGTCCCGCCGCACTGCACGATCGACAGCGTCATGCCCGCCGGCCAGCCCCGCACCCTGCACGCGCGCTGCACGGCGGCACAGGGTGAGATCCGCCGCTACCACTGGGTGATCCGCTACGCCGACAACGGCGCGGAGCAGGCGGTGACCACCCGGGGCGGCGCCATCCGCCTCAGCCGGCAGGCGATGCAGCGGGGGGTGGCGGCGGTGACGCTGGTGGCCCGCGATGACAAGGACCAGGCCAGCGCCGCGGTCCAGTGGCCGCCGCCGTGAGCGGGACGCTCAACAGCGATGGCGCAGCCCGGTGATGCGCGGATCCTTGTGACTCTGCAGGCCCAGCTCCAACGCCCCCTCCTCGTAGAGGATGGCGCCAAAGCGCTTGCCGCGGGTGATGGCGGTATACAGCAGGGAGCGGGACAGCACCGGGTAATGCTCCCGGGCCAGGGCGATAATGACCGCGTCATATTCCGAGCCCTGGCTTTTGTGGACGGTCAAGGCATAGGCCAGCAGCAGGCCCTCGCTTTCGCGGCGGGTGTAGGTGACCGCGCGGCCATCGAATTCGACGGTCAGGGTGTCGTCCGCCGGGTTGATATCCCGGACAAACCCGGCGTCGCCGTTGAACACCTCCTTGGTGTAATCGTTCGCCGTCGCGATCACCTTGTCCCCGTGCGCGAACGGCAGGGCGGACCCGACGCGCTCCGGCGGCAGATTGGGGTTCAGCCGCCGTTGCAGGCGCACATTCAACGCCACGGTGCCGGCCGCGCCGCGCTTCATCGGGCTGAGCACCTGGATCTGCCGCAGGGGATGAAAGCCGTAGGTCTGCGGCAGGCGGTCACACACCCACTCCTCGACGCAGGCGGCGATGTCCGCGGCGCTCGCCACCGCCAGGGCCACGTATTCGCGGCTATCGCCGCGGGGGGGCACCCGCCCGGCGCGAATGGCGTGCGCCGCCTGGATGATGTGACTGTCGGCGGCCTGCCGGTGCACCTCGCGTAAGGTCGCCACCGGGATGGCGCCACTGGCGATGAGGTCGTCGAACACGCGCCCCGGACCGACCGAGGGCAGCTGATCGGCATCCCCCACCAGCAGCAGGGTGGTGGTCGGCGCCAGGGTTTCGAGCAGCCAGGCCATCACCTCAACGTCGACCATCGACGCCTCATCAATCAGCACCACGTCGGCCAACAGGCCGCCGCTGTTCTGGCTGTGGGTCCACAGCAGGCGGTGGATGGTGCTGGCGTCATGACCCGTGGCGGTGGCCAGGCGCTTGGCCGCGCGGCCGGTGGGCGCGGCGAGCAGGATCTTGGCCCCATACTGCTGGAGCACCTCGATGATCACCTGGGTCGTGGTGGTTTTGCCGCAACCCGGACCGCCGGTAATGATCGCGATCCCGTGCTGCAGCGCCAGTTCCACCGCCTCGCGCTGGGAGGCGGACAGCGTCAGCCCGCAGCGCCGTTCCGCCGCCGCGATCGTGCCAGCCTCATCCGCCAGGCCATCCCGATACCAGGCCGGCGCCGCCGCGAGCCGTGCGCGCACCCAGTCAGCGACGCGCGCCTCGGCCTGGTCGAGCCGGGGCAGATAGAGGAGATCCTCCCCGCCGAAGGAGCGGCGCGCCAGCCGGCCATCGTCCTCCAGCGCGGTCCCGACCGGCGCCAACGCCGCGGCGGCGCATTGCAGCCATTGCGCTCCCTGCTCATACACCCGCGGCGGCGGCAGGGCGCAATGCCCATACTGCGCGGCCGTTTCCAGGGTATGCACCAGCCCGGCGCGCAGACGCTGCGGGTCGGTGGCGGCGACGCCCAGGCGCCGGGCGATGCCATCAACGGTAAGGAAACCGAAGCCCCGGACTTCGATCAGCCGGTAGGGCGTGCTGCGCACAATGCCCAGCGTCTGGTCGCCGAAATGGGCCATGATCTGCTGCGCCTTGGCGGCGCTCACGCCCTGGCCTTCCAGAAACATCAGCAGATCCCGGTCCTGGTGATGCTTGGCCCAGGCGGCGGTGATCTGGGCCAGGCGCGCGGGGCCAATCCCCGGCACCTCCCGAATGCGCTCGGGCGTATGGTCGAGGACGTGAATCAATTCATCACCGAATTGCTCGACCAACCGCTCCGCATAAGCGGCGCCAATGCCGGTGATCACGCCGGAAGCGAGAAAGGCGCGCAACCCCTGCGGACTGGCGGGCGGGGCAATTTTAATCGTCGAGGAGCGGAACTGGCGCCCATAGCGGCTATCCTCCACCCAATCCCCATAGGCGCAAATTTGTTCCCCGGCGGAAATCCCGGGCGCGACGCCCGTGACCCGGGCCTGGCGCCCGGAAGACCGCTCTTTCAGCAACAGGACCGCCCAGCCATTCTCCTTGGCGAATATCACCTGAATGACGTCGCCTTCCAATTGCTGCGTAGGGGCACGGGTAACCATCATGCGCGGATCGATCTATTCATCACCAGCCAGGAAATCACCATAACACACAATTCCTCCTCTTTAATAGGTTTATCATGCCCAAGCGGCGGTTTTCCTTACCTTTCGGTGATTCCGGGCGCGGCCGTCATCGGGTCGGTCTCTCCCTTGCGCGGCGCCGTGCTCCACAATACCCGCAGGGCGCGCCCCAGCCCCTTCGCTTGCGCGATGACATGCCGGCATGGCGAAGCATCTCCCGCCGCCAACGGCTCAAATACCACCACATGGGTCGCGGCCATCACCAGGCGCGTTTCACAATCGAGCCGGGCGCGCGCGTTGTAATGGCGACCATGCCGATTCCGGACAATCGCGCGCGGCGCCGCCAGCTGCTCCCAATGGCATTGATAGCGGGCAAAGGGGATCTGGCGCTCACTGAACCAGCGCGCGGCCAATTCATCGAGTCCCCGATTATCCCCGCACAAACCAAACAGCTCGGCGGGATTGAGCCGCGCGCACAGATGATCCAGTTGCGCGGCGAACGGGGCATACGCGGGGGGCAGTCGCCCGCCGGTCACCAATAGCCGCAGCGGTTTCGCTGGCAGGGGCGGGGCAAACGCATCCCAGCTCGCCGGTACCTGGATATTGCCGGGGCGGACGCGAAAGAGCTCCACATAGGGGCGGGGGTCGGGCTTGCCCCCCGGAGCGCCGGGGCACAACTGGCGGCCCGTAACGGTGAAGCGCAGCTGCGGGCAGCCGGCCGCCACCCGGCGCAAACGCTCGACGCCGACCGCCACGCTGGCCAGGCCCACCGGCTGCTGATCGGCGACGCTGGTGACGCCCAGGTGATAGTGATCCCCGTAGAGGCCGTCGGCGCGGCCAGTGTCGCCGCCAACCACGGCGACGGTGCGGGGGGGCGGATCAGTTAAGGGTGAGTGGATCGACATCGATGGCCCAATGCAGGTGCAGGGGGGGGCGCTGCGCCGCCAGCACCCCGCTCCAGGTGGCAACGAAATGGCGCAACGGCGTGCGCTCCGGGGCCATGGCGATCAGCTGCGCGCGATACTCCCCCCCCAGCCGCTCCATCGCCGGGGGCACCGGGCCGTGCAGTTCCACCCCGGCGGGCGCGGCCAGCTGATGGCGCGTCTGCTCCAGGAAGGCCAGCGCCGCCCCGGGCTGGCGACTGCGCGCGGTGGCCACGGC
>CALMNY010000506.1 GCA_937872125.1 uncultured Candidatus Competibacteraceae bacterium
AGTGGGGCCACGACTTCCGCCCCGACTACCGGATGCTGGGGCGCTATCTGCCGCTGCTGCGGCCCGCGCCGGTGATCGCGCTGCCCGCAACCGCGACCGTGCTGGTGCAGGACGATATTATTCAGCAACTCGATCTGGCGAATGCCAGCCGTTCCATCCACGGTTTCCGCCGCGCCAATCTGGCGGTGGAGACGGTGGAAACGCGGGTTCCCGACCGGCACGAAGCGGTGCGGCGGATTCTGGCCGAGCCGGCGCGGCGGCCCGCCATCGTCTACGCTCCGACCCGCAAGGAAACCGAGTTACTGGCGCTGGTATTGAACGCGGATTATCCGACCGCCGCCTATCACGCCGGGATGACGCCGCAGGAGCGCGAGCGGACCCAGAACCGGTTTGGGGCCGGCGAACTGGCGGTGATCGTCGCCACGATTGCGTTCGGCATGGGCATTGACAAGGCGGATATCCGCACTGTGGTCCATACGGCTCTGCCGGGCAGCATCGAAGGCTATTACCAGGAAATCGGCCGGGCCGGGCGCGATGGCCAGCCGGCCCGCGCCATTCTGCTGTACTCCTACGCCGATCTGCGCACCCACGAATTCTTTCACCGGCGCGGTTACCCCGAACCGGACCAGTTGCAGCGGATTTTTCGGGCGCTGAATGCCGACCCGCAGCCGAGAGTGTTGCTGCGCGAGTGGCTGGGCATGGAACCGGAAGTGTTCGACGCGGCGGCGGAGAAGCTGCTGGTGCATGGCGGGGCCTGGCGCGACGCCGAGGGCAATCTGGGGCGCGGGGCCAATGACTGGCGGCCATCCTATGAGCACCAGCGTGCTCACAAGCTGGCGGAACTGCAGCAGATTCTGGAATTTGCCGACAAGGCGACCGCCTGCCGGATGGTGCGGCTGGTGCGGCATTTCGGCGACCACGAGGACAGCCAGCCGTGCGGCGTCTGCGATGTATGCGCGCCCCAGGCGGCGACCGCACGCCGTTCGCGCCGATTGACCGCCGCCGAATCGCGGTTGGCTCTGCAAGTGTTGGAGACATTGCGCTGGCGCGAGGGTCAGACCGTGCGCCAGTTGCACGAGCGGCTGGGTGCAAGTGAGCGGCGGGCGTTTGAGCGGTTGCTGGAGGCGCTGGCCGGCGCGGGGCTGATCACGCTCCATGAGGAGACGTTCAGCCGCGACGGCAAGGTGATTCCGTTCTGGCGGGTGTATCTGACCGATGCCGGCCGGGCCAGCGGAATCGGCGCGGTGGGGGCGGTGCGGTTGACGGAGGCGGCGACTGCTCGCCCGGCAGGGCGTAAGCGTGCGAGCGTCAGCCCACGTTCGCGGCGTTCGTGAGAGCGGGTTACTCGCCCGAGCAAACCACCCCGGCCCTTCGGGCCACCCCTCCTTGGCAAGGAGGGGAATTGCACCTCGTTCCCACGCTCCAGCGTCACTGCCATTAAGTTAAGGCCTCGACGATCAAACCTGTAGGTTGGGCTTTAGCCTAACTTTTCGTAGGAGAGGGGTTGGAGATGAGGGGGCAAAAGGTTCATGTATCGCGGCGAATGGTTTAACAGCATCAGTCATCTGGTGGGCGCGGTGGCGGCTCTGGCGGGCCTGGTCATCGTGGTGGTGGTAGCCGCGCAGCAGGGCGATCCCTGGAAAATCGTGAGTTTCAGCGTCTATGGCGCCACGCTGTTCTTCCTGTACACCGTATCCACGCTCTATCACAGCCTGCGCGGCCGGGCGAAGCAGTTTTTCCGCAAGCTGGACCACTATTCGATTTATTTCCTGATCGCCGGCACCTACACCCCGTTTACCCTGGTCACGCTGCGCGGCGCCTGGGGCTGGAGCATTTTCGGGGTGATCTGGGGGCTGGTGGTGGTGGGGATCGTAGTGGAAGCTTTGCCTCAGAGCAGGAACCGCATTTTATCGCTGGTGGTTTACATTCTGATGGGCTGGCTGGTGCTGCTGGCGCTGAAGCCGCTGCTTGAGGCATTGCCCTGGGCGGGATTTGTCTGGCTGCTGGTGGGCGGGCTGTTTTATACCGGCGGCGTCGTGTTCTATCTGTTCGATGAGAAGATTCGCCATTTCCATGGCATCTGGCATCTGTTCGTGCTGGCCGGCAGCATCAGCCACTACGTGACGATTCTGTTCTATGTGGCTTGACCGGGGCCGCAATCCGGCGTGGATGACGCTGGCGTGGATGATGATGGCGAAGGTCTGGATGCCGATGGGGAGCTTTTTACGGGGAGGCATGGCGTCGCACCGGGTTGGGCTGGGGTTAGCCGGGAAATTTAGCCGATGCCTGTCACGGTGGCCAGGCTCAAACCTGACAAAAATTGTCAGTTCAGGGCCTATTCGGTCACTGCCGGCGCGCACAATGAATCCATGGCCACTCCGGGTTTATCGCCATACCCAGTCGGATTTGCAGGTTTCCCGTGATTTTCCAGGCCGTTAGGCTGGTATTTTCACATTCCTGCCCATTGGCACGTTCGCTGCATTTAAAAATCTTAAGGGATCGGACCGCGATCCCTCCAGTTTCCAGCCCCCCGCCAAGGGGGTTTTTTCCGAGCAACGAGGAGTTACCCCATGAAGAAGTTCCAGCAAGGCTTCACCCTGATCGAACTCATGATCGTCGTGGCGATCATCGGCATTCTGGCCGCCATCGCGATTCCGGCGTATCAGGATTACACCGTCCGCGCGAAGGTTTCAGAGGGCTTGCTGGCCGCGAGTCAATTCAAAGTCGGCGTCGGCGATATGCTTAGCGAGGGAATGGCCGGCATTGCCAGATATGCGCTCGAGGTTGCGGCCGACCAGGCCAACATCAAAACCGACAAGATCTCCAAAGCTGAGATTGGCGCGGCTGGACAGATCACGATTACGTTCGATACCGCCAAAACTGGGATACCCCAGTTGGGCGCCGCCAATGTTCTCGGGTTTGTACCGACCATCAATAACAAAGCTTTAGCTGATAACAACTCAACGGGCACGATTGAATGGAATTGCAAGCCTGCTAATGGTATTACGAAGGTCCTTCCCAAGTATTTGCCTGGCCAATGCCGTTAATCCCCGGCTGACTTAGCATCTAAAGCCCCCGGCAACGGGGGTTTTTTTATGGCCGTTCGCCAAACCCAACGGATATCCGC
>CALMNY010000507.1 GCA_937872125.1 uncultured Candidatus Competibacteraceae bacterium
CAGCGCCGCCGGCTGCACGATCTCCGAACCCCCACCGTCTTCCATGGCGGGCGGCGCCAGGTACAGATCAGCGTTGAGCAGGTCGTTGATCCAGATCGCTACGCCGCCCCGGAAGCTGTCCACCATCACCCCGACGCCGACCGTGGTGGCGAACGCGACCATCAGCGCCGCCACCGCGATGCCGGTGCGGCTGAGATGGCGGGCGACATCGCGGTTGGCCATGCGCGCCAGCAGGCCCAGCCGGGCGGCCAGCGGCCGATTCAACCGCACCAGGCCGACCACGACCGGCGGGGTCAGCAGCGCGCAGCCAAGAATCAGCAGAAACAGCCCAACGAAACCGGGAACCAGTGCGTGGGAGAATCCCAGGATCAACCCGCCGCCGCCCAGCAGCGCCAGCCCGGTCAGAACCAGCCGGGGCAGGGCGGCTCGCCAGCGGGTTTCCAGATGGGCGCGGCTCAAGGCCAGGCCGGGGGGAACGGCGGCGGCTTCCCGCGCTGGCAGCCAGGCCGCCGCCAGCGTGGCCAGCAGGCCCAGCGCCGCGCCTTTGGCCAGCGACCACGGATCAATGAAAAACTCGCGGACGCTGAGCACGTAGTACAGATCGTTGATGGTGCGGGTGACCAGATGCACCAGCCCGGAACCGAGCCACAGGCCCAGCAACCCGCCGAGCAGCGTGCCCGCCAGTCCGAGCAGCAGCGCCTCACCCAGGATGCCGAGGAGCAGTTCCCGGCGGCTGACGCCCAGCGCCCGCAACATGCCCAGCAGGGCGCGGCGTTGCACCACCGAAAAGCTGATGGCGTTGTAGATCAGGAACAGGCCCACCACCAGCGCCAGCAGGCTCATAGCCGTCAGATTGAGGGAAAAGGCGGCGCTGAGGTCCGCCGTGGCCTGGTTGCGTTGCGCCGGCCGTTCCAGCCGCAGGTTCGACGGCAACCCGGCGCGCAGTTCGGCGGCCAAGCTTTCGCCAGCGGTCCCTTCCGGCAGGATGAGATCAATGTGACTGAGCCGCCCAGCGTGGCCCAGCAGGGTCTGCGCGGTGGCGATGTCGGTGATGATGAGGCCGTCCAGTTCCGGTCCGTTTAGCGTGCCGGCGCGGCGCAGGGTAAAACGCTGTTCGCCGCGTCGCAGCGTGACCTGGTCGCCGAGGGATGCTGGCAGCAGGGCGGCGTCCGGCCGCAACAGCAGCGCGCGCAGATCAAACGCGCCGCCGGTGACATCGGCGGCAGGATCACGAAACGGCGCTTCGGTGAAGGGGTCAACGCCGAGGATTTGCAGCAGTTGGCCGGGCTGGTCGGCGCGCGGCAAAGTGCCGGTGACCACCGGAGCCGCTTGGCGGATACCGCGCTCCAGGCGCCACTGGACATAGACGGCTTCGGGTACGCCTTGCGGTCCACCGACCAGGCGATGGGTAGCGTGACCGGTCAGGCGGTTCATGGCCAGATCGAAACTGCGTCGGGCGCTGGCATTGGCCAGATCCACCGCCAGGACTACGGCGACGCCGAGCGCGATGCCGAGAATCGCCAGCCCCAGTTGCCAGGGATGGCGCAGCGGATGACGCCACAGCGCCCGCCAGAGCAGCGGCGTCATGGATTCAATTCCCGAATGCGTCCGTTGTCCAGCATCAGAATCCGGTCGGCGCGGGCGGCGACTTCCCGACTGTGAGTGACCATAACCATGGTGGTTTCCGCCTGGCGGTGCAGGGTTAGCAGCAGTTCCAGGATGCGTTCGCCGGTCGCGGCGTCGAGATTGCCGGTGGGTTCGTCGGCCAGCAGCAGCCAGGGGCCATGCACCAGCGCCCGGGCCAGGGCCAGTCGCTGCTGTTCACCGCCGGACAGCCGTTCCGGGAAGCTGGCGCGGCGGTCACCCAGCCCGACCTGATCCAGCAGTTCCAGCGCCCGCTCGCGCTGATCCGGAGCCGCAAGGCCGTTCAGTTCCAGCGGCAGCAGCAGATTTTCCGCCACGGTCAGGGTCGGGATCAGGTTGAAAAACTGGAACACGAAACCGATGTGCCGGCGACGGAAGCGGGTGCGCTCGACCTCGGACAGCGCGGTCAGCAAGCGGTCGCTGATGCGAATCTGGCCGGCGTCCGGCAGGTCAATGCCGCCCAGCAGGTTGAGCAAGGTGGATTTGCCGGAACCGGACTGACCGAGCAGGGCGACGAACTCGCCCCGCCCGATGTCCAGGTCCAGGTCGGCAAAAATGACCCGTTGCTGGTCGCCCTCGGTGTAGTGCTTGCGCAGGTTGCGAAGCGCGATGAAGGCAGGCGTGGTCACGATCAGGATCGCCACGCGCCGGCCAGGGCCGCCGATGGATCGGCCAGCGACTGAAACCGCGCCAGCCGAACCACGTTGCGCTGGCGATGGCCCAGCAGCGCCATCGGTCCGCGCGCGAGAGTTTCCAGCATGGCCCGCTCGCTTAACAGAACCTCGGCAGCCGGTTGCATCAACCGTTCACCGGCTTCTTCGTAGACGTGAGCGGGGCAGTCATCGAGTTCCAGCACGTCGCCGGGGCTGAAATCCCAGCCGTTTTCCGCAAACGCCGCCGCGATCAGCCGCGCGCAGACAAAGGCTGGATTACCCCAAAGGTACGCGGCGGGATCGCGGCCCCCCGGCATTTCCTCGAAGGCAAACGCTTCGACCGCTTCGGTCTTTTTGCCGTAGGGCAGGCGCAATAAAACACGCGGCAGGGCCAGACCGAGCCACGGCGCGATGTCGCACTGGCGCAGCGCCCGCCAGCGTTGTTCCGCTTCGGTCGGCGACGGCGGCCAGCGTGCGGGATCGGCCAGCGCCGCCGCTGACTCGCAGCCCAGCAGTTCCGGTTTGGCCGCCGCCAGGAACGGCCCACCGGCGGCGGCCGCGACAGTCCCCAGCATGGCCAGCAGCGCGATGTCTTCGGGCGCCGCGCCAAAGACGTAGTCGCCGATCAGCAGCGTCCAGGGTTCGCCATCGGGCATTTGTACCCCGCGTTCGATCAGCAGAGTGTAGAGGCTGGTTGCCGCTGGTTTGCCACCCGCTGCGCGCAGGTCGAGGAACAATTCTTGCTGGGTGACATCGAGCAGGAAGACGCGCGCTCCATCATCATCCAGGTTGGCGACCAGACTGTGGACGCCGCGCCACGTCGCTTCCAGCGCCTGAAAGGCCGGCTGATGCAGGATCGCCCGCATCTGGTCGCTAATGGCGGCGTCCACGGCGGCGACCCAGGCGGACTGGCGCGGATCGGTATGCACGATGTGCGGCTGAACGACGGCTTGCAGCAAGCTTTGGATCGCGGTCATGCCCGCCTCGGCGGGTCGGGCGGTGGACGGAGCGGCGGGCGTGCGACCCAGCAGGCGTTCGAGCAGCGCCGCGTCGCCTTCCGCTGGCGCAGGCGATTCAGAATGGACCGGTTCCGGTGGGGTTGGGGGGGCCAATTCGGCTGCCGCCTGGGCAAAACTGGCCGGATCGAGCAGGCGGGCGCGGCTGCGGCGCAGGGCCTGAAACAGATCCAGCCGCTGATACAGCGCATCGGGGTGAAAATCGTCCAACTGGGCAAAGCGAACCGTGAGGTCCGCGCCAGCCGCCAGCGGCAACCGCAACGCAGGCTCCAGCCGGGCCATGACTGCGTTGAACCGGTCGGTGTCCACCGCCAGCAGGGGCCGACTGGCAAGGTCCGGCCTGGCGGCGGGCGTTTCGCGCGAACCGCGCCCGCTGAAGTCCGCCATGATCAGGAAACGCGGCGGCGCGTCGGAATCGCGGCGACTTGGGGTCGGGGCGGACTTTGGCAGGTTTAACTGAAATTCCATTCGACCGGGCATGGCGTGGAGTCTCCGGAAGCGGGTGATTCTGACAGTTTAGTGCGAATCCGGCGGCGCGGATGAGCAGATGGCCGGTTTTTCGCATAGGGTTACGCTAAACTTCAGTCCAATGACCGCGGGCATGGAGAGACGAGGACATGGCCAGCATCACGCAAAAACATCGAATGATCGCCGTCAATACGCCCCTGGGCGAGGACGTGCTGGTCTTTGGCCGGATGACGGCGACCGAGCAACTGAGCCGGTTGTTCGAGTTCGACGTGGAACTGTTCAGCGAGAAGACCGATATCCAGATCACGGAGGTGTTGGGCAAGAACGTGACGGTCCGGCTGGAGATGCCCAACAAGCGCGGCACCCGCTACTTCAACGGCTTCGTGACCCGGTTTGGTTATATCGGCACCCGTGGCTTGCGTTACGGCGCTTATCGGGCGACGCTCAGTCCCTGGCTGTGGTTTCTGACGCGCACTGCCGATTGCCGCATTTTTCAGAACAAGAAAGTTCCCGACATCATCAAAGAGCTTTTCCGCGAGCAGGGCTTCACCGATTTCAAGGATATGCTGAGCGGCAGTTATCGGGAATGGGAATACTGCGTGCAATATCGGGAGACGGATTTCAATTTTGTCAGCCGGTTGATGGAACAGGAAGGGATCTATTACTACTTTACCCATGAAAATGGCAAACACACACTGGTGCTGGCCGATGGCTACAGCTCGCATAGCAAGTTTGCCGGTTATGACCAGATTCCCTATTTCCCGCCGGATATCCACGATCATCGTGAACGCGATCATCTGTCGGAATGGCTGTCGTTCAAACAGGTGCAGCCGGGCGCCTATGCGCTGAACGATTTTGATTTCAAGGCGCCGCGCAAAAACCTGCGCGCAGTGCTGAACCAGCCCAAGAGTCACGCCCTGGCCGATTTTGAGATGTATGACTATCCGGGTGAATACGTCGAACCGGGCGATGGCAATAATTACTCCAAGATTCGCTTGCAGGAATTATTGGCGCAGCACGAGATCGCGCAGGGGCGGGGCAACGCCGCCGGATTGGCGGTAGGCTATCTGTTCAGTCTGACCCAGTGCCCGCGCGACGAGCAGAACCGGGAATATTTGATCGTGTCGGCGACGCATCGGCTGGAGTCGGACGAATATGAATCCTTTTCTGGCGGGGCGATTTCCGGCAAACCGTATCTGGGCGAGATCGTCGCCATCGAGGCCAAGCAGCCCTACCGGGCGCC
>CALMNY010000508.1 GCA_937872125.1 uncultured Candidatus Competibacteraceae bacterium
TGCACCACGATCACGTTGTATCCAAACACGCCCAGCACCGTGATGATGAGTGCAATCACGGCACTGATGATGGTGCTCGTTTGTTCCTTTGTCATTTTTTCGCTCCTTTACTGCCCGGTCCAGCGGCGGTCCCACTGCGACCAGGTTGATCGTTTGTCGTCCCTGCGCCGGTGCAGCGTCACGTGCGCCGGCATTTTTCCCGTCGAAGCCTCGCTCAGCCTGGCCGAATCCACCACGTCATAGGTCTCCGACTGGTAGATCACGTACAGCGCGGTCCGCACGGTGGCGACGTCGCTGTAGCGCACAGCCACCATCACCACGTCGTCCGGTGTAACGTCGGCCGGCAGAATGTCCGTACCCTGGTGTGCCACACCTGGAACGACGGGCACGGTCACGGTCGCCATGTACGCAGACGGGTTACTCAGTACCTCGCCGGCTACGTTGCGGATGTTGCCGGTCGCAGCGTCCAGGCTGTAGCCGGCCGGCAGGGTCCACTCGCTGACGGGCCGCACCACGGTTAGCTCCGGTGCGGCATAACGCCGGTGAGCGATCCCCCACAGCCGGTCGGATAGCCGTGACAGCATCACCGCCCCCGCCCGCCGACCAAACCGCCCGGCGTGTATGGTTTGGCGGACGAGAACATCACCGGCATCGTTGCGGTCACCGCGTCATCCTCCGACGCAATCACAGCCTGCACCTCGTCTTCAGCGTCCGCCATCAACGCCGCCGCGCGCGCCGTCCAGTCCACCGGGGTTTGTGAGTAGTTGTACTCCCCCGCGAACGCCTCCGCTGTCAGTGCCGGCATGACGCTGGCCAGCAACCCGGCGCAGCGCAGTACCACAGCGTTGACCAGGTGCTGACGATCCGCCCCCGTCCGTGTTGCCCACAGCGGGTCCTTTGCCTCCAGCCAGGATTGCGCACGGCCGGCGTAGAGGTCAAGCTGGATGACGGGGTCAGGCAGCAAGTTGCTGTCCACGAGCACACCCAGGGCCGCGCGGATGCTCGGATAGGTCTGGACAGTGAGCAGCGTGGTCACTTCCGCCCCCGCTTGACCGCCGGCGGCTCGACGGGTGCAGCGGGCGCCGGCGTCTCACTGGCGATTTCGCCAGTGACGGGCGTAACCACCACCAGCGCGCCGCGCGCCAGGGCGGAGCTAACGGCCAGCGTCAGCTCCACCTCGGCCACGTCACCCGACACCAGGTACACCTCGCCGGCCGGCTGCGTCGTGTCCCACAACGCCACCAAACCGGGCGGGGTCGAACCGCGAACTGTTACGGTTGCCATGTGCCCTCCCCGGCTCTATCCTCAGATAAAGCCATCAGGCGTTGACGTTCAGCGTCAGGTTGGCGCCCGGCATGAAGCAGCAGAACGCCTCGGTCTCGGTCAGGAAAATCGCCTCGCCCTGGTGGCTGGCGTAACGCTCAACCTCCTGGATGTTGCCGCCGATCTCATACACCCGCTCCAGCGCCAGCCGGCGGTCGAAACCGACGATCTTGAGCGCCGGCGCCGAGCTGGTCCAGCCCATTGCCACGGCGTCCCGCAGCTGCGGGTTGATCGCCGTCAGGCTGCCAAAGCCGGCCGCGGCCTGGACGTTGACCAGGGGCACGTTGGCGTTGCCCGTGTTGAGCAAAGCCAGCTGGAGCGCCACGGCCTCGGTGACCAGGATGTGGGTCAGGGACATCGGGTTGGTGAATTTCATCTTGAACGCCAGCCACCCCTTGAGCGTCAGCGTGCCGGCGCTGGCTGCGGTGTCGAGCGCAGTCAGGTTGTAGTTGGTTGCGCTCGTCCCGCTGTTGCCGTCACCCGACACCAGCACGTCGATGATCGCCGTCAGCTTGTCGGCCTCGGCCTGCGCGGCCAGGTACTGAATCCAGATCGCCACCTTGTCGATCGGCTGCCGGCGCATCGCCTCATACGACCGCTCCAACCCACGCCCGACTTTCTTGAGCTTGATCGTGTGGTCGCCGCCGGCGAGGGTGGTCATCGGGATCTCGGCCAGCTCGGCCACGCGGTACTGCCGGGTATCGGCCGCGGCCGGCGTGGTCAGGTAGTACGCCTGGTAGGTGCCGGCGTTGATACCCGTGTTGGCGGCCACCAGCTCACGCACCGGGATCGCCGCGGTCACCAGGTTGTAACGCGCGCCGGTGGCGTAGGCTGCCGGGTTGCCGGCGGTGTTGGCCAGGTCCGCCGAAGAAAACAGGTCACGGGTATGGTATGGCCGGCCGGTCGTGGCCGCGCGCCACTGCCGGGCCATCCACTCGACGGCCAGCGCCCGCTTCTGCGGGGTGTCGTTGAACTCGTCCCAAGTCGAGGCCGGCAGCCCGATGCCTTCGAGGGATGCCGTGCGCACGCCGGCCTCACGCACGACGCGCTGGAACGCGTCGAGGCCGTCGTCGTGGGTGGTGGACGGGTCCTGCTGTTCGAGGTAGGCCGACACCGACATGCCGCGTTTGTACGCTTCGGCGAACACGTTGGGGCCGAACTGCTCAAAAACGTCCTTCGGGTTGGCCCGCATCTCAGTCACAGTGCTCATGTAGTTGGTCCTCCGTTTCGTTTACCTACAGCCAGACCACGACCGCAGCCGTGTCGTCGTTGGCCAGGATCAGGCCGCGGCACAGGATCAGTTCCGCCGCGGTGCCGCTGGCAGCGGCGCGGATGTAGCCGGCCGTGCTGCCGTCCAGGTCGCCCACGATCGCCGCGCCCACAGTCAGGGCCGCACTGGCGCCGCTGGGCAGCGCCATGACGCCGGCAATCTGCACGGTTGCCATGCCGTCAGATTCTACCGACAGCAGCTTGCCCAGGACGGCGCAGCCGTCGGTAGTCAGGGCGATGGTGTAGTCGTCGGTCAGTTTGACCGCCAGACCCACCGACGCCGAGCCGCCGGCCGCCGTCGCCGAGTAGGTGATGGTCGAGTTGTCGATGATGAATGTCGCATTGACACCCTTGATGCCGGTCAGGTTGCCGGCCACTCGCGGATCAGCCATGTTTCAAATTCCCCCTTTTTTTGCTCTCAGGTATACGCCTGATTCGTCACCGGTACTGCCGGCTTCTCGCGTGGCGGCTCGTTGCTGTTGCGCACAACCGCCCCGCCGGCAAACTGGTTGTCACCCATCGCGCGCCACTGGTCCCGCAGCGCCTTGATCTGCGGCACCGTCGCATTGTCCAGGAGCGTGCGGTAGAGGTCCGGGCTGAACTGCTTGCCCATCCCCCGCACACCCTCCGCCAGGGCCTCGTCGACCAGGTCCGCACGGTAGCGCCGGCCATCGTCCGCCAGCAGCCGCAACTCCTTGATCGTCTCCGCCGCCCATTCCGCTGCGTCGAGCACCGGGCCGTCCGGTGCGCCGGCGTTGTGCAGGATTGCCCGCGCGTTTGTAATCTCGGCCCGCAGGACTGCGTTTACATCCTCGATAACCGCGGCGCGCTCCGCGCCCACCACCTCCTGCACGCTCTCTTTGTCTTTTTCCTCTGGCACTGTCACACCTCCAAAATGTTGTCCGACCAGCCGCACCCGATAGCGCGTTTCCAACATGCGCAGCTGCTGGGAGTTCAGCCGGCCGGCGTCCGCCTCGCGCTGCGCCTTGAGCACGCCGGCGCCGGGTGTGGCGCCGTCATAGACCGCCGAAACCTCGCTCAGCAGTGCATCCTCCACCGTGGCCGTCGCCATGACCTTGCGCGTCACGTCGCCATCTTTGACATCGTACTCGAAGCCCGGCCAGTGCCGGCACTCGATATCACGCAGCATGTCACGCCCGCAGATATCGCACGTAAAGCGCCCGCCGTAGAAACCCACCGACACGTCCTGCACGATGCCGGCACGCATGGCGTCGACGAACTGCGACGTGTTGACACCGTTGATCGCCAGGTCGGGCAGGGTGTAAAAGACGGCCAGCGCGCGCGCGGCGTCCCCCTCCTCGACAAACGTGCCCTCGACCGACTGCCCCAAGGGGAGCTCCATCCAGCGGTGCGAGTTTTGGAACGCCACGCCGTCATTGGCACCTTGGGCGAAGTTGCGCAGGGTCGAGATACCCATGCGGGTGAAGTAGGAGTCCAGCCGGCGGTTGGAGATCTCGGCCGGCCAGAACACCGGCTGCCGGTCCTTGAATACGGCGGGGTCCATCGCTCGCCGGCTGGTGACGATCTCCAGCCAGCGCGCTTCGTCGGCCGGCGCCTGCTGGTAGAGCACCCGTGCGGGGTGAGCAAATACCTGGTCTGATTCCATAGGTCCCTCGATTTGGGCGGAAATAAAAAACAGCGGCGAACGCCTGACTGTGTGTCCAGGTGTTCGCCGCTGGGATAACCCGATGGCGTGGGCTGCGTTTAATGCAGCCTTAATGTTTGATTAGCACCAGCGCATTGGTTCACGCCGGCGTTTTCGTCGGGGAGTGATCGTCTGTTCCACGTTCAGGAACCGCTCGATTGCCCCCAGCTCGATGATCTTGGCCTGCCGCATCAAAAGCACCAGGCTGCGCTCCGCTTCGGTCAGGTGCGACTCTTGTAGCAAGCCGGCCAACCGGGCGATCTGTGACAGGTTGGTCTGACGAATTTGGTGCAGGTCGTCGAGAGTCATTATACAGCACACCTGTTTGCGTGTCAACACACGTTCAGCGCGGCCCGGTGAATCCGCGCGGCGGGAGAATCATACGGGCCGCCAGTCGCCGGCGCAGGATCAACAGCGCCGCATGCTGCTCTGGGGTCTGCTCTGTGCTTTCGGTGCGCTCTGTGGCCGGCGGGGTCACACTTTCGGGTAGATGTACGGCGCCCACGTCTGGCTCCTCGTCACGCAGTCCTCGCAGTGTTCCGCCTGCCCCAGGGTCCAATAACAGTTCCATGCCGTGTCATCCTCCGTAATGCGCCAGGTACACTTGCAGTTCACCCGGCAAATCGTCGAGCCGTCGCCGGGGTACGCCGGCAGCACCAAGCGATGGGCGGCCGCGCGCCCGCGCTCATACGATGCGGTGGACGCCTCCAGATACAGCTGCGACCGCGCCGCGACCTGCGCCGGCGACAGGCTGCCGGCAGCGATAT
>CALMNY010000509.1 GCA_937872125.1 uncultured Candidatus Competibacteraceae bacterium
CGGGGGCGACCGGGACGATTTTCGCTGGCTTCCCACCGGGCGCCACGGGCCAGGGCTTTCCTCTGCCCCCGCCGCGGCAGAGGTGGTGTGCCGGATTTGCGCGCTGGGCTGGACCGCCGCCTGGGAACCGGAACGCGTCCGGCTGGCCCTGATTCCAGAAATGGCCCAGGGGCCGCTGAACGCCCTGGTGACCCTGCTGACGGTGAACCTGCTGCGCCAGCGCGCGGGCGAGCCGGTGCCGGCAGGCATCGCGGCGGTGTTGCAAGCCAATTGGTTGGACGCCTTGCAACAACGGGCGCGGGCGACGCACGCCGAATTGCCCTACACCGCCTCGGCGGCCCTGCTGCGGCAAACCTTGCGGGCGCTGCCCCCCGGCGGGCGGGAACCCGTGCTGAAGGAACTGGCGGGGTTGCGCTACCTGCCGGAACCGGCCGACCCGGAACTGACCGGGTTTTTCAACCGCCGCCGCCGGCTTCCCGCCGGCGGCGCGGACTCGCGCGCTGGCGCGTGACGGGGAGCTGCCATGGGCGCTTTTCTCACCGAACTCCAGGATCTGCTCGCCCAGACCTTCGGCCTCGACGTCGAGGCCTACACCAGCTTGACCACCGTCGAAGACGACGAATGCTTCGTCACCAAGGACGGCGGCCTGATGAGCGTGTTGCAGCTGCGGGGACACTTGCGGGTGGTGGGCGCCGAGGAACTCGCCCTGCTGACCCAGCAATGGGTGACGTTACTGGGAACGACCCTCGGGGACGGCGAGGCCCACCTGCTGGATGTCATCTTCACCAGCGATCCGGCCCGCACGGCGAGCGAACTGGAGCGATTTCTGGCGCCGTGCGCGCGCACGGCCGAACGCCAGGGCCTCGACTTGCACGATCTCTTCGCCGAGCGGGTCCGGCGCCTGCCCGATCACGCCTGCAGCGAATCGGTGTATCTCGTCCTGTGGACTACCCCGGCGGGCCTGCCGCGCGCGCTGCGGTGGCAGGCCCGGCGCGAGCAGCGCCGGGAAGCCGCCCGGCTCAACCTGCCGGGTTTGACCCGCGACCACCAAAATCCATGGGTCCGCAATCGATATCTGGTGGACACCCATCGCTCGGTGATGAAAACCCTGCTCGCCGATTTGACGGCCCTCGGCTTCGCCTTGGAGATTCTGCCCACGACGGCCGCCTGCCGGGCGATCCGCACCGAAATCGATCCAGAGTGGACGCCCCGCGAGTGGCAACCCCATCTGCCGGGCACCTGCCTTCCTGCACCGCGCGAGCGGCCGGACGGCGCGCTCGATGCGGGCGGTTGCTGGTTTCCGGCGTTCGGCCGCCAATTGATCCCCCGCGGCTTGGATGTTCTGGATTACCGGACCCTGCGGGTGGGGGATCGCTGGTATCAACCGTTTTACGTTGACGTGCCGCAACTCACCGAGGTGCAGCGGTTCGAGAAGTTGCTGGAACGGACCCGGCAGGCGCGACTGCCCTGGCGCCTGCTGGTCCGGCTGAGCGGGGGCGCGCAGGCCTGGTTGCGGGCGCGCCGGCTCTGGGCGGGGCTGCTGCGCTTCGCCAGCCACCAGAACAAGCTGATCGACGCCGCCGTGGTCGCGCTCAGCCGCCATCTCAACGAGGGGAACGTCGGCGTGCGCGCGCAGATGGCCCTGACCACCTGGGTCAACACCGCCGAACCCCTCCGGTCCGGGCACTCCCACCGGGAAGAATTGAACGCCCGCACGGCGTTGCTCGCCTCCCACGTGCAAGCCTGGGGGACCTGCGCGGTGCGCGGATCGCCCGGCGCCCCGGTCACCGCGTGGGCGTCCACCGTGCCGGGCCTGAGCCTGCTCCACATCGCGACCCGGTACGCCGCACCGCTGGCCGACGTCGTCAAAACCCTCCCCGTGTTCCGGCCCGCCTCGCCCTGGCGGGAAGGGGCGGCCATCTATCGCGACCGCACCGGCAAGTTGTTTCCGTTTCAACCGGGTTCGCCGCTGCAGGGCACCTGGAACGAACTGTATTTCGCCCGGCCCGGCAGTGGCAAATCGGTGGCGATGAACGCCAACAATCTGGCGCTGATTCTGAGCCCCGGGCTGGTCCGGTTGCCCTACGTGCGCGGCATCGACATTGGCCCGTCCTCGGAAGGGCTGGTGGCGCTGGTCCGGGATGCGCTGCCGCCCGGCCGCCGGTTCGAGGCGCAATTCCACGTCCTGCAGAATCGGCCGGACTGGGCGATCAACCCGCTGGACACCCAACTCGGGTTTCGGCGACCGCTGCCCCAGGACCAGGCCTTTCTGGTATCGTTTTTGAGTTTGCTGGCCACCCCGCCGGGCGAAACCGACCCGCCGGAGGGCGTCGCCGATCTGGCCGGGCTGGTGCTCGATCTCGCCTACGATCACTACGGCGACGACCAGGCGCCCAAACCCTATACCGCAGCGCAGGACCCGACCGTGGACGCGGCGCTGTCCGAGCAGCGCATCGCCTTGCCCGAACGGCCGACCTGGTGGGAAGTGGTGGACGCGCTGTTTGAGGTCGGTGCCATCCCGGCGGCGATCCGGGCACAACGCCATGCCGTTCCCCGCCTGGGCGAACTGTCCGCCATCGCCCGCCTCCAGCCGGTACGGGATTTGTACGAGACCAACATGCGCCTGCAGCGGACGGCGGAGTCTCCGGTCGATCTGTTCAACCGGGTGATTTCCGCCGCCGTTCGCGAGTGGCCGCTGCTGGCTTATCCGACCCGGTTTGATCTCGGCAACGCCCGCGTCGCCAGCCTGGACGTGGCGGCGCTCTGCGGGGACATGACCCCCGTGGGGCAGCGTCAGACCGCGATCGCCTACATGCTGGCCCGGCACGTCCTGGGCCGCGATCTGTTTCTGGATGCCCAGACCGCCGAGCTGGCCCCCGCCCGCTATCGGAACTGGCACCGCGCCCGGATGGAGGAGCTGTTGGCCACGCCGAAGAAATTCTTCATGGACGAAAAGCATCGCTGCGGCAAGAACAACGCCGTCAACGCCCAGATCGTGCGGGACATGCGCGAAGGCCGCAAGGGCAATCTTCTGGTGGGAATGGCCAGCCAGATTCTGGAGGACTTCACCGAGGATATGGTCGAGCTGGCGACCGCGATCTACCTCATGGAATATCCCAGCGACGCGATGGCTGCGGTCGCCCGCGCCAAGTTTTCGCTGTCCAAGTCGGCGCTGGACGAGTTGCGCGTTCGGGGCACGGGACCCACGCCGGCCGGGGCGCCGTTCCTCGGCGTTTTCCGCACCAAGCGCGGCCTGGTCGCGCACCTGCTGTATCTCACCGCCGGCCCCATCGAATTGTGGGCCCTGGCCACGACGGCGGAGGATCGGGTCCTCCGCCAGCGGCTGTACCACCGCTTCGACCCGCGCCAGGCGCGGGCCGCCCTGGCGCAAGCCTATCCGGGCGGTACGGTGAAAGCCGAACTCCAGCGCCGGTTGGACGAGCAGACCGACCGCCCGCCTGATGACGTTCTCGACCGGGATGCAGTGCTGGACGCCCTCACCGAAGAGGTGGCCCAACTCACCATGCAAGGGCGCGCGGCGCGCGCGGGAGCTGCTCCGGCGCAGGCGGCCTGACGCAACCGATGCGGCCGAAGGGCGGCCCGCGCCAGGGCGTGCGCGAGGGAAAAGTTTTATTGTATTATTAAAACATATATAATAATACTGGATCCGATGGGTGGAGGCGGGCGATGCACAGAGTGAAACCATGGGTGGGTTGGGTGCTGGGCAGCGCGCTGGCGGGCTGCGCCAGCGACCCCCCGGTCGCACCGGACGGCGGCGACGCCCAGCGCCGCCAGTTGGCCGAAGCCGGGCAGCGGATCGCCCGCGCGCTCGAAACCCTGGCGGTGGTCGAGCAGGCGGCCCAGCGGATCGACGCGCAGACGATCGTGGGCCCCCAGGCCGCGCCGGAGGAACTGCGCGTGCGGGTGGCCGTGGACTATCAGGGCGACATCAAACCGTTCGTCCACCAACTGGCGGCGGTCGCCGGTTATCAGGTGAAAATCTACGGCCGGTCCAGCGTGCTGGCGCCCGTGAACATCCAGGCCGAGGATCGCACCCTCGGCGAGCTGCTGGCCGACGCGGGCTGGCAGGCCAGCTGGCGCTGCCGGCTGGTGGTCGATCCCCACCACCGGTGGGTGGAGCTCTTCTACGACCACCGCCCTCCCCGGCGGCCGGCGGGTTAACCGGGAGGCCTCCGCGATGGCTCGATGGCTCCATCCGGGTGCGGCGCAACCGGCCGCGCTGGCGCTGGCCGCGCTCGCGCCGCTCCAGCCCGCGCTGACCCACGCCGCCGCGCGCCGGTCCGGCGCCGAACCGCCCGGCCGCAGCCCCGCGGTCGCCCTGGAAGCGGCGTGGGCCGACGACGCCCCCCCGGCGGCCCGCTCCGATGACCAGGGTGCATTGCGGTTGGAGGACGTGAAAAGCGGCCGGTCGCTGCGCGGGCCAGCGCCGGTCGAACCGCTCCGCGCCGAAGCCCTGAAGGAAAGCGCCCTGGCCTATGGCGCCCGGGCTGGGTGGTACGCCCGGACGCGGGAGATCAATCGGATGCTGGATCGCGAGGCGGGGCGGCTGGACGCCCTGTTCCCGTTCGGCCCCCTGCTGCTCGCGCACGGCGTCATCCCCCCGGTCCTGCAAACGGCGCGAGACACCGTCAGAAAACACAGCAACACGCAGCTGCGCTTCGCCGACGCCATTTATCACCTCGTCACCCCGGCCCGGTTGGCGGTGGCCCCGCCCGACTGGCGCACCTATCTCTACGCCCCGGCGGTCAAGCCGGAGCCCCCCGACGAAACGCTGCAGCCCGACCGGGCCAAGGCGGCGGAAGTGGCTTTGTGGGAACACGCCGTCGAACGCGGCTGGCACCACGGCGTCCGCCAGGCCAACCACGCCTTCGAGGTCCAACTCAACCGGCTGGAGCGCGATCTACGCGGCATGGTGCTTTACCGCGAATTGCTGGCCAAGGGCATGGTCACCGCACCGCGGTTGACCGAGCAATGGCAGGGCATCACCCAACAGGGCCCGACTCTGCGGATCAACGATCGCGTGCTGGAGATTCAGCGCAACGCCGGGTTCGTGGCGGACAACCAGCGTTGGAAACCCTATCCGTCCCGGCCCTATCGGCCGGCGCCGCGCGACCCCTCGGTGAACCTGCGCCTGCTGGGCGCGACGGTCGATACGCCGCCCCCACCACCCGCGGCGACGGTCGCCCCCCGCTGGGAAATTCCGCTATGGCAGCAGTAATCCACCCGAACCCCACCGGTTTGGACGACCCGGCACCGGGCGGCTGGCTGGAGACCGGTTTGCCGGAACCCGCCGCGTTCGACCGGCGCCATTTCCGGGACGTGTTGCTGTGGGCGACCGATCACGACGTGTCGGATGTCACGATCCAAGCCGGCAATTTCGTGTTCGTCGAGCGCTTCGGCCGACTGGCGCCGGCGACTCGCCGCCGCTGGTCGGCGGCGGAAACGTACCAGTGCGCGCAGGAAATCTACGGCGCCAATGCCGACAGCCAGCTCGGCAGCGGCAAGGACATCGATTGCTCCTACGAAATCCGCCGGGGCCGCCACGATCTCGCCCGCTATCGCATCAACTTGACGGCCGCCCGCGCCCCGCTGGAACGGGGGCTCGAAATCACCATCCGCACCATCCCCACCACACCGCCGCCCCTGGCCAGCCTGCAGTTGCCGGCCGATCTGCGGGACAACCTGATCTTCGAGCAAGGCCTGGTATTGATCACCGGGCCGACCGGCTCGGGCAAGACCACCTTGCTGGGCGCCATCATCCGCGAGCTGCTGGAGCAGCCGCACTCGCACCGCAAGATCATCACTTACGAGGCGCCCATCGAGTTCGTCTACGATTTCGTGGCCCGCCCGCACGCGCTGATCGCCCAGCACGAAATCGGCGTGCATCTGCCCAGCTTCGCCGCCGGGGTGCGCAACAGCCTGCGGCGCAAGCCGATGGTCACCCTGGTGGGTGAAGCCCGGGATGCCGAAACCATCGACGCCATGATCCTGGCAGCCCAAACCGGGCATCTGGTGTATACCACGGTGCACACCAACAGCGTCCCGGAAACCCTGACCCGGCTGGTCGAGCCGTTCCCGGTCCAGGAACGGGAAGGCCGCCTGGCCGGGCTGCTGGAGGCGTTGCGCTGCATCGTCACCCAGCGGCTGGTGCGGACGACCGACGGCCGGCGGGCGCCGGCGCGGGAATATTTGCACTTCACCGCGGCGGAAAAGGAGGCGCTGGCGAATGCCCCCTACCGGCACCTGGTGGGTGTCGCGCGCCGCCTGGTCCGGGAACAGGGTCGGCCCCTGGCCGCTGATCTGGACGAACTACACGCCGCGGGCCGCATCTCGGCCGCGGCGTGGCACCAGTTTCGCGAGGTGGGCACCCCACTCGATCCGCCCGTTGCGGGAAGCGAACCACATGGCCGGTGATCCTTACCTCGTCGACCAGGCGCCCTGGCGCAATACCGCCTTGCCGGCGATGCTCTGGGGTATCGAGGCGCACGCGGCGCTGCCGATCGCGCTCTGGCTGGTGCATATCCGCTGGTCGACGTTCTGGTTGGTGGTGGGCATCGTCGCGGGCTTGACCGTGATCCGGTATTTTGGCCTCGACGCCCGGTCAGCCTACCGGTTGGTCGGGACATTCTTGATCCGGGCGCTGGCCGGCGGGCACGTCCGCGCCGCACCGGCTTACTGGGAACGCCGCTCTTGAACGGGCGGCGTGCGGACGACCTGCATGCAGCGAGCGCACTTTTGGAGGAACGCTGATGGCACAACAGCCGTGGTATTCGCTGGTCCCCGCCGCTCTGGCGCTGGCCTTGAGTCCGAGCGGGATGGGGGGGGCGCTGGCCCAGGCCGCCGAGGGTCGGGGCCGTGCGGACACCGCCGCAGACGCCGCCGCGGTGGTGGCATCCCCGCGCCCGGAACCCTCCCAGGGCCCTCCCTCCGACCCACCGGTGATCCAGCGGCTGCGCGCGCGTGGGATCGCCGCACGGCCCGGCGGGATCGTCGGGCGCCATCTGAAACTCTGGCTGCTGGACCTCCCGGATCAGCGCCCCACGCTGGTGATGACCAGCGCCGAAGGGCATCTGATCCGGGGCAGGATTTACGACGCCGAGGGTCTTCTGCTGATCGACATGGACGCCGCACGGCAACCCGTCGTCAGAGACCCGGCCCGCCGCCGCCAGGAGGGATTTCCGTTCCTGACTGACCCGCCCGCCGCTGAAGCGGCCGCGATCTCGACCCGGCCGGCCCAAGTCAGCGCGGGCGCGTCGAGGGCGGTGTGGGATCAGCTCGATCAGGCGACCACGATCGAGGAAGGACGCGCCGGTGCGCCGCTGGTGTACATCTTTTTCGACCCCTATTGTGCCTATTGCCACCAGCAATGGACGCTCCTGCGCCGCCAGGTCGCCGGCGGTCACTTGCGGGTCCGGTGGGTGGCCGTAGCAGTACTGAGCGGTTCGCAAGCTCATCTTGGCAGCGTGCTGGGGCTGTTGCGCGACCCGAGCGCCGCCACTCTGGCCGGTTGGATGCAAAACCGGCAGGTGGCCCCCGACGACAGCGCCACCGCCAAGACGGCGTTGGGCCGCAACCTGGCCTTGTTCCAGGCGCTCGCGGTGCCTTCGGTGCCGGCCCTGCTCTACAAGGACCCGACCGGCCGGCTGGTGACCAAAGTCGGTGTGACCCCGCTTTAACCGAACCGGGGATTCCCTGGCTCGGGCGCCGGGCGCCGGGGCGGCGCGGGCGGTTCCTCGCGGCGCGGGCGCGCCGCCGGGTCGGGCGGGTTCCAGCCCTGGGGATGCGTCGCATACGGGCGCAGCACGGCCAGGCCGTTTTGCCGCCGCAAATCCTCGAGGATGCGGTCGAGCGACGCGCGCCGCTGGAGGCCCTCTCGCACCAGGCGCAAGGCGTGCGCCGGGCTGGGGGCGCGCCGGAGGGCGGCTTGCAGCTCCTGCTGCTGGCGGGCCGTCAACTGCATCCCCGGCACCTGCCGGGGATCGCACGGGTTCAATCCAGCCACGGTGATTGCAACAAAGTCTCGAGCCATCGGGCCTCCTGCGCCGCAGACGCCGGGAACGGCAGGGATACCCCCCGGCCCAGATCGAGTTCGGCGGTGCAGGACAGGAGCGGGCGGGCGCCCTCCGACCGACCGAGCCGGGTGTAATAAGCAGTGGCGTAGGGGTACAGCTGCAGGGACTGATTCCAGCGCCGGCACAAGCCGGCAAATTCGATCAGGGTTTGGGGCCAGTCACTCGGCACCAGTACCACCCAGGGATCCACCGGCGCTCCGTGCGTGGATTCCGGAGCGGCGGCGAGCAGCGCGATCCCTGCCGGCCCCGCCGCGGCCACCCGCCAGACGTCGGCGAACCACCAGAACGCCGGCGGATAGGCCAGAAAAGGGCCGAGGGTTTCAAAGAACCCGACTTGGAACCCGTTGGCGACCGCCCGGTCGAGGACGATCACCGTTGCCGGTCGTAAGGCGGCCGGCGTTGCCAGGCGGGCGTGCTCTTCCAGCGCGGCCACCCATCCGATCAGACCCACGCGGGCGTCCTCGGCCGTTGGGTCAGCCGGATGCAACCTCCGAGGGGGGTACAGAGTTTCCATAGCGCCTCTTTCCTTTTATCAAAAATTTGTTCTAGAATTATAGAACAAAAACCGGAGGAGCTGAATTATGGGCGCGCGCGACCCCCGCAGGACCCCCACCGAGCCCCGATGCGCCGGCGCGGTGCCGGCGCGCCGCGCGCCGTAACCCGCTCACCCCCGGGAGCCATCGAGGAAAAGGCGATGGAAGTCGGCGGCAGTCCCCGCGATCCCTACGATGAATTTTGGCTGCTCGGCGCGCTCGCAGTCGCCCCGGTGCTGGCGTGGTGGGCCTGGAGCGCGCCGATCGTGACCGGGATGTTTCGGCTCAAGCTGGTCGAACTGGCGCTGATCGAGGCGGTCGGCCTGGGCAGTGCCCGAACGGCCGCCCTGGCCAGCACCCTGCACGAGGCGCTGGCCGCGCCGGCACGGATTTCGTTCGATGCCTTCATCTTCGGTCTGGAGGCGGTCGGTGGTTACTGGCGGTGGCCGGTGGCGGCCGGGCTCCTGCTGCTGGGCGGTTGGCTGATCCTGGGGCACCCGGCTGGGCGGTATCGCCGCCGCTTCGACCTGCTGGGGCTGGCCGAGGCGATGCAGGAACACTGGCCGTTCGCCCTGCACGCGCTGCGCCGCGGCAACTTGCACCTGCCGCTGGATCATCCGACATGGGGCACGGCGCTCTCGGGGCCGGCGTTCCTCCAGCGGCACGATCTGGTGGAACCCGCCGCCGGGGGCCAGTGGACCCTGCGGATCGCGCGGACCCAAGCCGCGCTGGCCGCCCAACTGGGCGAACCATGGGCCGCCGCCGTTCGCCCCGGTTCGCCCGCTGCGTCCCTGCAGCCGCCGCACGTCCGGGCGCTGGCGGGGATCTTCGCCCTGCGCGCCGCCAGCGTCGCGGCGGAAGACGACCGGGAAGCCGAACGGTTGAAGGAGCGCGCCTTCGCACTGTTGCGGAAGCTGGCGCTGGCGGCAGCCCACCACCGGGCTGGGGATTACCTGCCACCGCCGGCCGTCTGCGCGCAGGTCGTCCAGGAAACCGCCCCCGTGCTGCACACCGACGCGATCCAGCGCGTCGTCGCCGGGCACGCTTACACGTCCACCGTGCTGCTGCGGCTGCTGGCCGAGGCCCGTCGGGGCGGGGTCTTGCCCGCCTCCCTGTTCAACTGGTTGAAAGGCGTGGATCGGCCGCTGTGGTACGCCCTCGGTTCGCTGGGCCGGCGCACCCCCTTCGCCGAGGCTCTGGGCGCGGTCGCCCACTATCAGGCCGAGTTGCAGGCGGGCGTCGCCCTGTATCTACCGGCGGTCGCCGCCGCCGTCGCGGCCCTGCAGTTGGAGCTGCGCCAGCTTCCGCCGGCATCCTCCAGTGAGGAATCCGCGTGAGCAACGACCCGCACCGTTCGCCCCTCGAACTGCCGCGCGCCCGGCGGGGAATATGCGCCCAGCGGAAGTCGGCGGGGAAGCCGCCGTGGCGCCGGTCGTTCGACGCCAGACTGCCCGGGCGGACCGACGCCCCGCCGACCGCCCCCGCCCGAGTCCCCGGCGCGTCAGAGAATTGCACACGCCGGGGGATTATTGGCTATAATCGAAAAAATAACCCGACCCCTGCCCGGGGTACACCGACTGCTGAGGTTTGACCACCACCGAAACCCGAAATCGCCGACCCTAAAACCGCGAAACCCCCGCGTTACGAGCGCGAGGGTTCCGGGGGAAGCTTGCAAGACCGCCGCCCCTCGATCCGCTTAGGACGACAATCAGAAATCAATACACTGGTTCTGATTATAGCGGACTGGCCGCGACTTGCAAGACTTCCCCCAGGGCTTCTTTGTCTTCTACCCAGGGGATTCTTATGCACGCCCAGACCCACCAACCGTCCGTCCTCCTCCACGCGGCCCCGGTCGCCCGCCCCCTGCGGCGGGGCGCATCGCCCGGCCGTCGCCGGTAGTCACGGCCCTTCCGACCGGCCCCTCGGGGGTGTACCGGCACGGCTCCCCGTTGGGGAGGCGCCGGTTACCCCCCCCGCGCCTCGGCCATGCTGCCCGGACCCGCGCCCCTCGACCCGACCGCCGCCCCCGCGCCGGCGGCGGACGGTTGCCCTTCAGCGGCGGCCACGCCGCCCCGGCATCGGCTGGCCGTCGCTGTCGCCGCGGCCACCGGCAACCGTTGCGGCCACGTGCCCAGCGCGCCGCGTTTCCATCTGCTCAACCTGCCCGAAAACGCCAACCACGCCCGCCCGCTCCTGATCAACCAGGCCCTGCTCGAGGTGAAGGTCTACTACGGGGCGCCGCGTGAGGCCCGCTGGGACCCGCTCAGCCAGGGCGAACGCCACGCCCGGCTGGAACGGGCCCTCGCCGCCGCCGGCGGTCCTGACACCGAGGAAGGCCGGAAACTGGCCGTCCGGCTGGAACGCTGGCGCCAGCAACGCAGTGAGCGGCGCGAAGCGGTGGTCAGCGTGCTGTTGCTGCTGCTGGCCTACACCGACATTGACACGCTGACCATTGGCATCCCGAGCGGCGGCGGCTGGCTGGGGCTGAGCGTGGCCTGGATCGCTGAACGCACCGGGCTGTCCGCTTCGCGGGCCAAGCGCGCCCTGCTCACCCTCCACCGGGCTGGCTTGCTAACCCGCACCGGCGCGGGCCGGCGCTTTGACGCCCGGCGCCGGCGCTGGGTCGGGGCGGGCTGGGGGCCGGTGCGCCGGCTGTCCTACGCGGTGGTGCGGATGATCGGCCTGGACGTGCGCTGGCAGCAGGAACAGCGCCGCCGGCGGAAAGAGCGCGCCCGGCAGGCCCGGGCCGCTGAAGCCCCGACCCCGTTGCCGCCCCGCACCTCGGCCGCGGCTGGCCGGGAACAGGTCCGGGCGCTGCGCCAGATCGTTGCCCCCGCCGTCGCCCCCCCGGCCGACGCGCCCGCCGCCGCGGCGCGCACCCGCCGGGCGGCCGAACTGGCGGCTCAGGGCCTCTCCATTGCTGAAATCCGCCAGCGGCTGAACGACGCCCCCCAGCCGCC